>JAZLIS010000069.1:0-4209 GCA_045617505.1 Bacteroidales bacterium
TTTGACGTCTGACACCCTGAGGGAATTCGAGCAGTACCTGATAAAGGAACACACCTATTATAAAGTAGAGGGAAAAAACTGGAGGGACAAGAAGGTCACATTCCTAGACAAGAGATTTGCCAGGGCATATAAGCAGGTACCCGAAAGCCGTCTTCCTGCTGAACGAGGCGGAAACGCCATAAGCAAGATAATGGTCGAGCTGCGCACGTTCATCATCTGGGCCAAGGACGACTATCTGAAAACCGACCCGTTCAAGGATTATGAAATTGGCCAATGTCTGTATGGCACCCCATTCTATCTGAACCTGGAGGAAAGGAATCATTTGTACCATTTTGACTTCTCCGGCAACCCGAGACTTGAAATCCAGAGGGACATCTTCATTTTTCAATGCGTCATCGGGTGCAGGGTATCCGACCTGAAGAGTCTGAAAAAGACCAGCGTGATAAACGACGCCATCGAGTATATACCCCGGAAGACCAAGGAAGGCAAGCCTTTCATCGTCAGGGTTCCGCTCAATTCAATCGCAAAAGAAATACTCGAGAAGTACAAGGACACACCAGGGGACTCGCTACTCCCCTGCTACAAGTATGACAGATTCTACAACGAGGACATCAAGGAGATGTGCTTCCTCGCAGGGCTCGACAGGATGGTGACAATACTCAACACCAAAACCAGGGAAGAAGAGAAGCACCCAATCTATGAAGTTGCAAGTTCGCACATGGCCCGGCGCTGCTTCATCGGCAATCTATACAAGCAGGTCAAGGATCCGAACCTCGTCGGAAAGCTTTCCGGGCATGCCGAGGGCTCCAAGGCCTTCGCCCGCTACCGCGACATTGACGAAGACATGCAGAAAGAACTTGTCAAGATGCTGGAATAAAATTATAACTTTGTAAGAGTCAAACTATGAACGATATGGAGGAGATGACATTCAACAACCTCGTCAGCGGAATCAGCGCTGTCAACAAATATTTAAAGGATAGCGCAGCCTGCGCCATCAATCAGCACGTCACTGCTCGAAACTGGCTCATTGGATATTACATCGTCAACTATGAGCAGAAAGGAATGGATAGAGCCACCTATGGAGAAGGCGTTCTGAAAAAACTTGCCTCACACTTCAACGATAACGGCCTATCGTATACAAATCTAAAGTTATATCGTCAGTTTTATCTGGCATTCCCCAACCTTGGGAACGCCATCGTTTCTTTCATCAGCACTAACAACAGAATTGGCCAATCACCGATTAGCCAATTACAATCATTTGATATACAACAAGAAACAATCGGCCAATCACTGATTATCCAATCTTCAGACCAGCAAGTATCCGTCCCTGGCGACAAACTCTTCAATCGACTTTCATACACCCATCTTCTCCAGCTTCTCCCGATTGACGACCCTCTTGAGAGAGCCTTCTATGAAATCGAATGTATAAAAGGAGTGTGGAGTGTCCGAGAACTTCAGAGGCAGATAAAGAGCAACTGCTACCTGCGTTCCGGCTTGAGCAAGCGACCGGACAAACTGATTGCCCAGATAAACGGGGCCGCCGAGACAACTGACATTGCTGACGTTATCAAATCACCTTACACCTTCGAGTTCCTAGGCATCCCCGCAAAAGACATAGTTGAAGAAAGCGAACTGGAAAAAGCCTTGATGGACCACCTGCAGGAATTCATCCTTGAGCTCGGGCAGGGGTTCTGCTTTGAATCCCGTCAGAAAAGGATCCTTGTCGACAACAACTATTACTTCTATGACCTGCTGTTCTACAACAGACTTGCACATTGCGGTGTAATCATCGAACTGAAAACAGAGGCCCTGGATTACAAAGACGTAGCCCAGATAAACCTCTACCGAAATTACTACAAAGATAATTTCATGGCGTCGGGAGACAATCCCCCTATCGGGATACTTCTTTGCACGAAATCCGGAAAGGAGATGGTAAAATATGCTATGGACGGCATTGACAAGAGCCTGTTTGTGCAGGAATACAGCCTCCACCTGCCTTCCGAGGAAAAGCTTGAAGGCTGGCTGAAAGACGAAATGCGAAAAATATGAACACAAAGGACATACTGAAATCCACCGGGCGTTTCCTAAGAATCATCTGGGATTGCACGCAAGAATATCTTACTGAGATAGGAGAATTCTTGTGGCGCAAAAAATGGTGGTTCGTTGCGGCCTTGTTCTGTCTTGTATTCATCCCTGTATTCCTGACTCTTCATTATGAAAAAGGCCTTGGGGTTGGAGATGCCTTATTCTTCAGCCTTGCCGGGATTTTCGGAGCGGCACTTATCGCAGCAATAGTCGTATTCATATTGATCTGGCTTCTGCTTACGGTCGGCAGGATTGTGAAGGCAATACGAGAAAACACCCAAGAAGTTCCAACACCGGCTGAAGAAAAGACTGACACCCCGCCTGTCCCGGAAGGTCTGAAGCCCATTGATACGGAGAGGCTTGCCCCATATTTCAAATCCGGGTTCAAAGGAATGGGAAGTAACATAAACTATTTTCAGATTCTTATGGACACAATGAATACCTTCAGGACAGAGTCCCAAAGGAATGTCGGTGCAGTAGCCCTGCTTATCTACAAATCCGACAAGATGAACAATCTAAAGCCCGACACATTCAGCAAATGGATTACGATTTTCTTTGAATGCATGGGGCTTGAAGTGCCGGCAGACAAGAGCAAGAACAAGTATAGACTGGACACGATGAAAGACAAGGACATGAAATTGCGGACCACATTCAATTACATTTGATTTTTATCCGCACTTTATCCGTCGATTCTTTTCCCAACAATCCGCAACTTACGAGGCAAGATGCTAACACTCAGCACCTTGCCTCGTCCGTAATATCCGCTATTCCAATAACGGATAATCAGATAAATATGTTTGCAGCTGTTTAAAAAACAGCCATATGATAACATCATTTTCAAAAGACCTCATTGAGGTAGCGGAAAAGTTCCCTGACTTGACTGTATCAATAAGCATTAAGGATCTTATTGCAGCGAACAGGCGTCTCATTCAGGAGACAAAAGAAGAATTGAGAAAAGACCTGTCTGAATCTCAGAAGGAGACTTATCTCCCGAGAGAGAAAGTACTGGAGATGCTGGACATTTCTGCAAGCACATTATGGCGCTGGCAGCAAACCGGATATCTGGTTCCCATCAGCATTGGTGGAAGGAACAGGTTCAAGCTCTCGGACATCAACAGGATAATTGGCAAAAACGATCAGTGATATGGCCAGCTTTCTTATTGATGATTCCATGATGAGACAGGGCTTGAATCTGAAGGGGTGCGAACTGTTGCTGTTCGCACTGATATTCTCATTCAGCAAAAAGGGACTGACCATGTATGAGTCAGAACTGTCCCTGTCAGAACGGTTGCCGTATTCCAGAGAACAGATCGGTAAATCGTTAGCGTCCTTATTGTCTCAAGGCTTGGTCATTCGGTCGAAGGGCAAGCATCCCCACAGACAATCCTATGACTACAGCATCAACACCACCAAGGTTCAAGAATTATTATCTGCACGAGGTGATGATTTTTCACAGTTTGATGAGAACAAACCCGACATCAAGGCCAATGAAAATGTCACAGTGTCTGGTAAAGAAACCTCGCATAATAATATAACTGATAATAGAGTCAATAACGGAGATGATAATGGGCGCCCGCGCTCACCATTCAGATATATTCTTTTAAACAATATCTGGAACACACTCATCGAAGAGCCGAAGTGGAAGGACAAGACCACCAGTGCTCTCAATGTCCTGATCGAAATGCTCAATGGGCAGAAACCATCAGTGGCTATTGAGATGATAAAGTATTCTCTCGTTAACGGATACAAGAGTATATATGACCCCAAGAGGGAAATCCTTGACAAAGGACTATCATCAGAAAGAACTTTCTATGAAAAGGAAAATGATGCCCGGAGGCCTCGCTGCAGAAAGATGCTCAACGAGCTGGGTACATTGATGCCGAAGGATCTCCAACCCTATCTCCCTTCTCTCTCCGGATGCAGAATCTACGACGAAAAGGCAAGTATCACCTGCCCGGATGCAGTCAGGAAATGGATAGAAGAGAACAGCTCTGAGACCTTTCCAATATTGAAACGATGGACGATGGGGCTGAAACTATTCTACAACATGACTACAGATAACAAATAGAAGCGAGTTTGTGTTTTCGGTGCCCCGAAAACGTAATCCGCTCTCAAGTTCGCAGT
>JAZLIS010000070.1:0-46219 GCA_045617505.1 Bacteroidales bacterium
GTGAACTTGTTGCAGGACATCCTGTCGGCCTTGAGTCCGTTCTTGAGTTCTGATATCATCTGCTCCATACGACCTCGGTCGCAATAGCATTCAGAGTATATGAAGCTTGACCTCTGCCCCTTGAAGTCCGTCACGACGTACCTGACGTTCGTCCCGAGACTGTTGACCTCGATTTTCACCACAACCCTTTGCTGATGCTTCCAGGAACCGGCCTTGTACATGAACGAATGGAACGTGCGCACATCTTCTCCGGTGGCCTTGTAAGATGCAACCGCAGTGTCAAGCCAGTGAGCGGTTATCTTCTGGAGCTTCACGTTTCCGGCAAGTCCCGTGATGAAGTGGATGCCGTCCTGCCGGTCTGTGGCCCAGTCCATGAAGTCGTGGGAGCAGAAATGGGAGTCGCCACGGACTATTATCTGGGTGTGTTTCCATTTCTTGCGGAGCTTGAGTATCAAACGTTTGAGAAGCCCTGCAATGTTGATTGCCTTGTTTCCGCGTCCCGGCCTGAGGATGGGAAGAATGAGCTTTCCGCTGCGTCCTTCGAACAGAAGCAGGGGCATATAGCAGTATTCCCCGTAATAGGCGTTGAACAGAGTGAGCTGTTGTGCACCATAAGTGTCCGCGTTCGTGTCATCAGCATCGATGATGATGGCATCGGGTTCAGAGTCATACGAGGCAATGAAGTCATCGATGAAGGTCTCACCGATATTGAACAGTTCCTTGCGGGACAGGCGGTTCTCCAGACGTGTCATCGTAGGCTGGGAAGCAAGGTCGATCTCGTCCGAGGCAGACCTGCCGGCGCACATCTTCAGGATTCCATCGCGGCAGAGCCTGTCGCAATCATCGGCATCCTCGAAGCCGGCCATTATCTGGTATATCCTCTGGCGGAGCATTTCCGTCTGGCTGTGTATCACCATCGGTTCCCAGCGCGGATCTTTGATGCAGGATTCGATGCGTTCAATGATGCGGCTTGAGAACCGTTCGTATTCGCGGACAAGGGTCAGTCCGCCAAGCGATGAGAGTTCGGGTGCCGAGAAATCAACCGTCACTTTCTTGCCCGCCACGGGTTCAAGTTCAAACAATGTAGGAAAAGTTTGGTAATCTGCGGAAGATGAAGTAATTTTGCTCATGAAGTAAAGGAAAAATGTTTTTTGTTTTCGTACCACAAAAATAACATTTAATCCTCTGATTACCAAATAATTGTGAGGATTCCTTTACTTTCTTTATGAATAATTCAGGCTATAGGATTACCCTCCCGTACGGGGGGGGTAATTTCTTATAAGTCAGCGACTTGAGCAACACTAGCTTTTATACGATATGAAAAGAATTCTTACAATGATTGCCCTTGCTGTCCTCTCGGTGGGACTCCTGGGCTCCTGCACGAAGAACATCGAGGAGCGTCTCGACAAGACGGACGCCAGCGTCGCCGAACTCAAGGCGGCCATCGGGCAGTATGAGAAACTCCAGTCCGACATCAACGCGGTGATTCAGACTCTCCGCGCTGAAGTGGGCAACCGTCCTGCCTCCGAGCAGAAGGCAATATGGGACTGCATCAATGCGCTGCAGAACCAGAAAGGTACTTTCGAGGTCGCAATCGCGGCGCTTCAGGAACTTGTCGGGGATGACGCGGTCAGCGTTCAGATTGACGAAGCGGTGGCAGAACTGATATCGGAGTACCATCTCGACAGTCTCGCCGCCGACATCCAGGCAATCCGGGACAAGTTGAATGAGAAGAGCGGTATATCCGCCCTCGCCGACGAGGTGTCGCAACTTCAGAAGAGGGCCGAGTCGATTGCCCGCATCCTGTCAGTGATTGGGACGTATGAAGATATGATACAGTCCGTCCGCATCAACCCGGCATACGCTGACGGCAGCGTCAAGGCTGAATTGGAAACTCTGTCATTCACCTTCACCGTCACTCCCGCCGAGGCCATCAGCGGTGTGAAGAATCTGGCAAAATGCCTGAAACTCTATGCCGACGAAGTCGAGGTGAAGACCAAAGCCGGAGCGTTTGCCGAGATTCCCGTCACCAAGGCTGAAATTGTCGACAAGGCAAAGGGTGAGGTCAGAGTCGAGGCGGACATCACGAAGTTCCTCCCCAAAGAGAAAACCGAAGCATTGTCAATTGCCCTGAACGTCAAGACAGGCGTCTCCAACTACACAACGGAATTCGTCACGGTGACGAGTGTTGATTATGTAGTGATGAAAATGGGCGCCGACCAGTCCAGAACCCTCAAGTGGAAGATGCTGAATCTCGGTGCCAGAACCATAGCCGGAAGCTTTGAAACCTGTGCCGGAGACTACTACCAGTGGGGTTCAGTCAATACCATCTATGAATCGATTCCTTGGAACGAATGGCCCTGGACAGGAGACAAAACACTGACTTCCTGGAAGAGCGGTAAGGAGGAAGGCTTTGTTGACGCCAATAGAGAATATACAAGCTCTCCTGCAACTCTTCCGGATACCAAGGATGTGATAAAGCAGAAAATCGGCGGCGGCTGGCGTATGCCTACCAAACAGGAGTTCTCTGATTTGGCGGACGCCTGTGGCGGAAAAGGCAGTTATGACAAAACAACTGACCCGGGCAAAGATACGCCGGTTGAGAAGGGTATTTACTGGTGCACCAATTACGGCGGCGTGGCAGGAGTGCTCTTCTGTGACGGTACCAACAAGTTGTTCTTCCCCGCTGCGGGTTGCGGCCAAGATACCCAACTCTGCGATGTAGGCACCTACTGCTACAATTGGGCAAAGGATTGCAACAATAGCAATCCCTATGCCTCACTTGCTTACGATTTGTGTTTCGCAAAAGGCGTGTTCGAGCCCGGGACCTCTGCATCCTACCGTAGCAAAGGCTACCCCGTTCGTCCCGTCGCGATGTGAAATAGCTGTTTCACCCTGAATCATTTCATTAACTTCAAAATCGAATCATAGAATGAAAAAGATACTTTCAATGATTACCCTGACGGTACTGATGGTTGCGCTGGCGGGGTCCTGCACGAAGAACATCGAGGAGCGTATCGACAAGACGGACGCCGAAGTGGCGTCACTTCAGGCCGCCATCGGCCAGTACGAGAAACTCCAGTCCGACATCACCTCTGTGCTCCAGGCCCTCCGTGCCGAAGTGGGCACCCGTCCTGCATCCGAGCAGCAGAGCGTGTGGAACTGCATCAACACTCTCCAGAACCAGAGCAACGCCTTCGAGTCTGCATTGAAGGCCCTTCAGAAACTTGTGGGGGAGACCTCCGTCGACTCACAGATAGAAGAGGCCGTTGAAAACATCATATCCGCATACAACCTTGACGAACTTGCCTCGACGCTCAAGTCGCTGGACGAAGAGATTGCGAAGAAATTTGACGTCAAGTCGCTGGAAAAACAGGTTGACCAAATCACAAAGACAGTCCGGGAAATCGACTACTATCTTGCGAGAATCAACGCATTCTACGGCTTGCTCCAGTCAGTGACCATCATCCCGCAATATGAGGACGGAAGCATCAAGGCCGCCAAGGAAGGTGTCACCACGTTCAGCTGCGCTGTCACTCCCGTCGAGGTTCTTGCTGGTGTAAGCGCGGCCAAACTCAAGGACGCCTTCACCCTGAACCTCTTCTCGGCTGAGGCTAAGACAAAAGCCGGAGGGAGCGTGGAAATCCATGTCACTTCAGCGAAAGTTACAGACTCTGAGCATGGAATCGTGGAAATCACCGCCAACCTGTCCAGATACCTTTCCGAATCCGACGACGAGGCCCTTATGCTCTCCCTCAACGTTAAACTCGGCGCCTCCAACTACTCCACCGGCTACGTGAAGGTGACCATTCCCGTCCCTCCCATCCATCCCATCCCCGAGGGCGCGTTCACAGTAAATGCTGACGGAAAGAAGGTTTACTTCTCACAGGGCAACCTTCAGGCAACCTACAATTCAACCACAAGTTCATACACTTGGGGATTTGCCGCAAACCAGTATGACTGCATAGGCAATGCCGCAGGAAACACAACTATTGACTCGCAGACCGATGGCGCAGTCGTTGACCTCTTCGGCTGGTCAACCGAAAGAACGGATTATGGAATCAGCACCTCCTTTAGTAATGAGGAGGGTAGCGATGATTATTCCGGAGAATTTGTTGATTGGGGCAAAGCAATCGGTGACGGCAGCACTTGGCGCACACTCTCCAAGGATGAGTGGCAGTATCTGATAAACAAGGATAATAATGAGAATATCAGAAAGGGTAAATACAAGTCAGGAGTCACGGTGTGTAGCAAGAAGAATTGTCTGGTTCTGGCACCGGATGATTTCACAGGTGAGATTGCTACTTCATATGACGCAGCTGCTTGGGAATCCGCAAAGGCTGTCGGCCTCGTCTGTCTTCCTGCTGCGGGCCAGCGCCAGGGTTCCGATTTATTCTATGTCGGCGACGCCTGCAACTATTGGTCCTCTACTGCATCCAATGAGAGCACAGCGTGCTACGTGCTCTCCTCCGACAGTAGTATACTTTACTTCAATGACTTCCGCTGCTACGGGTTTAGTGTGCGCCTCGTAACCGATGTGGAATAAATGGCTGGTTGCCGCGTCAGTTGGCGGAGCCACAAGCGGCAACAGAAGATTGAGCAAATGAATAAATGAAATAAAAATCATAATGATGAAAAAGATACTTTCAATGATTACCCTGACGGTGCTGATGGTTGCGCTGGCGGGGTCCTGCACGAAGAACATCGAGGAGCGTATCGATAAGACGGACGCCGAAGTGGCGGCACTTCAGACCGCCATCGGCCAGTACGAGAAACTCCAGCAGGACATCAACTCTGTGCTCCAGGCCCTCCGCACCGAAGTGGGCAACCGCCCCGCATCTGAGCAGCAGAGCGTATGGAACTGCATCAACACTCTCCAGAACCAGAGCAACGCCATTGACGCCGCACTGAAAAGCCTCCGGCAACTCGTAGGGGAGACCCCTGTCAGTTCGCGGATTGACGAAGCGCTCGAAAACCTTGTGTCCGAATACAACCTTGACGAATTTGAAGCGACCCTGCAGGAACTCAAGGAGAAGGTGAACGCGAAATATGACGTCACCGAACTCGAAAAGAAGGTCGCACAACTGAAAAGCAAGGTGGACAATCTCATAACCTCCATCCTGAAGATATCCGACGTGGAATATATGATACAGTCCGTCAGCATAGCGCCCGCCTACAGCGACGGCAGCGTGAAGGCCGATGAGAACGGAATACTGACCTTCAAGTGCATCGTCAGCCCTGCGGAAGCATTCGCGCTCGAGAGCAACGTCAAGAAGTGCTTCAAAATCAAAGGATTGAGTGTGGAGTCCCTTGCAACGAAAGCGGCGAGTCCTTTCGTAGATATCCCGGTTAGGAACGTGAAGGTTCTCGACAAGGCTCAGGGCGCGTATGAAATCACCGCCGATGCCAACACCTTCCCGGTCAGCGGTGGCAACTCCCTTATGATATGCCTAAACGTCAAAACCGGCTACTCCGACTTCACCACCGACTTCGTGAAAGTGACTGGTCCCAACAAAAAAGAACCTATTGTGATTGATGGAAGGAGCGCAGATGAGTTCCTTGTGGATCCACTGGGCGGTGATGAGACAAAGACAACCAAGTTACTCGACGGAATCACGAGCTTAAGCGACCAGGTTGACAATATTATAGACGAGGAATATTATTTTGCGAATTTCTTGCCTAAACTGGAGATTGTCGAAGCAAAGTTGGGTGAGATTTCACACCAGATTGATGCTACGATGAAAGCTGTTGGGACTGTTACCGTTCAGCAACAGACCATAGATTTGCTTGAAGCCAACAATAAGCGCAGCGAGTTTGTGGATATAATTTTGGCTCAAAACAACGACAATAACCGTCTTCCTACCGTCGATACTATCCTCAGCAAAATATAATATCTGGAGAAACATCCGGGTGAGGAATATGTGCTTGTGGGCTCACCGCTATTTCCGAAGGGTGAGGAGCAGGAACTCTCAAAGGACGATTTGGAGCAGCGTCTGTGCCAGAATCTTGAACTGTGGCATAGGCACAAAAATCAAGCAGATAAAAAGGTTGTTGAATTTATGGAAACCCTGAAGGATTATTCCACGGCTTTGGGTAATGGCTTCCCTCTCCTTTATGACGAGGTAATCAAAACCGCGGTTTCTTCTGAAGAGTACGGATATGATGCAAGGGCCAACTTCCGTCTTGCCGATCTGGATATCGTAATGAAGACCGTGCATCTGTCGGGACTTTACCTGCAAAGGATGATATATGCTCTTGACAATATGGATGAAGAGGGATGGATTGAGTATTTCCCTCTTACTCCATATCCTGCAAGTGATGCCCAGATATCATCATTGAAGGCACAGCTGAACAGCGAGAAGGACCAGCTTCAGGATACTTATTCAAAATTCTTCAGTTTCTATAAGGAGGCCAAAGTCGTCATACGGTGATGCGTCCCAAGGTCTCCGGGCCTGAGAAAAACAACCACGACAGCAGGCTCCGCAATCACCGCGGCGCCTGCCGTCATTTTACATCCGTTTGCGGCGGATGTCTATTCCGAGCCTATTGGCAAGAGCCATTCTCATATAAATACTCGGGAGCAATGTCTATTTCACCATTTTCCCATTCAAGAGTATCTGTGAGAACATAGTTGCGGAACTTTGTTAAGTCACGGAGTTGCTTGAATACAGGATACTTTGCGATCACAGGGCCGAAATCAAAGACACGGCTGACCCCGTCATTGAAGACAACCTTTATCTTGTAATCCTTTAAGTAACAGGCTTGTGTAATCTTCAGCATATCTGTTCTGTTTTTCATCGCAAAGATAACCAAAATGGACTACTGCAATCGGTTTATTTCACGTGAGAAGGTGTTCTTGACACGGTTGAGAGCCTGAAGCCGGCCCACCAGCTCCTTGACGGAGGCGTCATCCCCCTCTTTCTGGGCCTGCAGGATTCTGTCGGCTATGGTGGCACAGGCTTTCTCGGTAATTCTCAACTTATAGATTATCACACTCTTGGGAACCATAACGGAGAGCATCATCTCTTCGGGGATGAGAGCTCTTTCATAGACCTTGACAGTGATAGGGTGATCCTGGCAGATAAGTTTGAGAGCCTCTCCGGCCAGTGCCTGATTGCTGTGAAGGGAGAAGTGCCGGATGATTTTGGGCTGACGGCTGAGGGCCTGTTCGGCGGCATCTTCCCTGTCGAGTTCCTCCTGATAGGAGAAAAACTCTTCATAGAACTGCCTGTATAGGTCATTGGCGAAGATAAGTTCGTCATCCTCAAGGGCCTGCCGTATATATCCGGCCACCTGCACGCTGCCGCCCTCTTCGGTCCGGTACTCATACGACCCGAATTTGAGAAGGTAGTAGCAGATTTCCCTCTCACAGGTGGCAAGGAACGTATCGGAGATTCCCTCCGCGGCCACTGTCTCCTCGGGCGCGATTGTGTTCTCCCTGCGGGAGTCATCCTCTCTGCGCATCGCGTCGAACTGACGGTACTGCTCGTTGAAACGACGCTTCTTCCGCCGCAGCTCGGCAATTTTGGAGAGCAGGTATTCGCTCTTCTGATCCACCCTCTCCGATACCATATCCACATAGACGTTACGCAGTATCGGATCCGGCACCACCGCAATGCTCTGCAGGATGTCGGTAATCATCTGCGAACGCATAAGAGGGTCATTGCCGGCATTTCTGGAGAGTATGTCACTCTTGAAGGCTATGAAGTCCTGCTCGTTTTCCTGGATGAATTCTTCTATCTCAATCCTTGAATGTGCCTTTGCAAAGCTGTCAGGGTCATCCTCGGGAGGCAGCAGCACCACCTTCACGTTCAGCCCCTCCTCAAGAATCAGGTCAATCCCGCGCAATGCGGCCTTGATTCCGGCGGCATCTCCGTCATAGATGACCGTGATTTTGTCGGTGAAACGTTTGATGAGCTTTATCTGATCCACCGTCAGGGAGGTCCCGGACGAGGCCACTACGTTTTCGATTCCGGCCTGATGCATCGAAATGACATCCGCGTAGCCCTCCACCAGTATGCATTTGTCCTGCTTCGCGATTGCACTCTTGGCTTGGAACAGGCCGTAGAGGGAACGGCTTTTGTTGTAGATTTCCGTCTCCGGACTGTTGACATATTTGGCTACCGTCTTGTCGCTCTTGAGCGTACGACCGCCGAAAGCAATCACCCTTCCGCTCACCGAATATATGGGAAACATCACGCGGTCGAAAAATCGGTCTGCCAAATCACCGTTGTCCCGTTCCACACAAAGTCCCGTATCCAGCAGGTATTCACGTTTATATCCTTTCTGCAGGGCATCCTTGTGGAGTTCGTTCTGCCTTCCCGTGGCATATCCGAGCCCGAACTTGCGTATTGTCTCGTCGGAGAACTTTCTCTCCCTGAAATATGAGAGGCCTATCGCGCGACCCGTATCCGTGTTCCAAAGGATGTCCTGATAATATTTTTGGGCATATTCCGTCACTATCTGGAGGCTTTCGTGCCTCATCCTTCCGGCAAGTTCCTCGGCACTCTCCTCCTTCTCCACTATCTCGATATTGTATTTCTTTGCCAGATATCTCAAAGCTTCAGGATAGGTGAGATGCTCGTGCTCCATCACGAAAGAGACAGCAGTGCCGGCCTTGCCGCAGGAGAAACATTTGAAAATCCCCTTCGTGGACGATACGCTCATCGAGGGATTCTTATCCTGATGGAAAGGGCAGAGCCCCAGATAGTTGGCTCCGCGCTTACGCAACATGACGAAGTCACCTATCACCTCTTCGATTCTGACCGAATCAAGTATCCTGTCAACAGTTGCAGCATCTATCATAGCGCGAAAAATCCAAAATAGTAGCAGACCATCGCTGTTATCAGCGCAAGCGTGAGCAACAGCCCCGGCACCCAGATGGAGGCACTGCCTGTTTTCCGCTTCGGACCGCCTCCTTCCGGTATGGCGGCTATCTGCAAAGTGACGTTTTCAGGAAAGATTTCGGGATGATTGTCAGTGTTCAGCATCTCCTCTATCTCGGTTCCGTGCCTTTCCATCAGCTCCTTCCACTCGTTTCTTGCCCTTTCGGGAGATATGTCCGCCATATTGGAAAGCCTCTCTATGAAAATCCAGCCCTGCGAGAGGGAGACTTCGTTCCTGGTGAGCTTGAGTTTCCTGAAGGGGGGCTTTATAGTTTTTTCATCCGTGGAGAAGAAGGACGGAACTCGCACAGTCAAAAAAGTTCCCAATAAGGGAACTTCAACCTTGTCATTCTCCCGGACAAGATCTTCCAAACATTTTCTGGCCAGGGAAATATCCATCGATTTGACAATCAGTGCCCGGAACAGGACTCGAACCTGCACAGCCTTGCGGCCACTAGTCCCTGAAACTAGCGCGTCTACCGATTTCGCCATCCGGGCAAACGCGACTGCAAATATAGCAAAGTTATTTTTTATTGAAAATTTTAAACAAAAATTTTGCGGTTTTCTTAAAATGTTCTATTTTTGCAGTCCCAATCAGGGAAACAACCTTCCTCAATAGCTCAGTTGGTTAGAGCACCTGACTGTTAATCAGGGGGTCGTAGGTTCAAGTCCTACTTGAGGAGCCAAAGTCGGAACGCAGTATCCGACTTTTTTGTTTATATTTGCGAAAGACAACAATTCAGTGGCGGCGAAATGGGCGAAAGCTTTGAAATCGGGGAAGATATGGTCCTCGGGGATGAGATGCGGGATAAACCCGATTGACTCCAGTTTGGCCCGGACCGGGTCACCCAGAGCCGTCATATAGACGGTGGCGCCGGAAGCGAGCAGATCCTTGATTGCCGTTTCGATGGCATAAAGACCTGACTGGTCGATGTACGACACGTTTTTCATCCTGAAGATGACCGTCTTCGTCCCTTCAGGAATCTCCTGGACAGTGTTGTTGAACCCCGTGACGCTGCCGAAGAAGAGAGGCCCTTCGAGACGGACGATTCCGATAGCCTTGAGATGCTCCTGCGGAAGGAGGTTCTCATCCTCCCAGCCGGTATCGGAGGCTTTCCCGACGCTGTAGGAATTCTCCGCAAGATCGCTGGTACGCTTCATAAGCAGCACACAGGAAATCACGACACCGATTGCCACGGCTGTCAGCAAATCCACGAAAACAGTCAGGAGGAACACGGCTACAAGTACGAAAGCATCCTCACGGGGCACCTTCGTCAGATCCTTGAACCCTCTGAAATCGATGATACCCCACCCTACCGTAAGCAGAATGCCGGCCAGAACGCATAGAGGGATGTATTTCACAAGGGAACCGAGCCCCAGCAGCACGGCAAGGAGAAAAGCAGCGTGAATCATACCGCTTACCCGGCTGCGCCCGCCGCTCCTCACGTTGACGACAGTACGCATTGTCGCGCCGGCACCCGCAATTCCGCAGAAGAGACCGCTGATTGCGTTGCCGATGCCCTGCCCGATGAGTTCCCTGTTGCTGTTGTGTCGGGTACGGGTGATATTGTCCGCCACCACGGAGGTCAGCAGGGTGTCGATGGAACCCAGGCCCGCGAGGGTTATGCCCGGGACAACGGCGGTGGTAATCAGAGTCCCCCAGTCAAGACCCTCAAGAGAGATGCCCTCCTTGAGAAAGACGGGAAGAGGGAATCCGGAGGGAATCTCCCCGATTACGGGCACTCCGTAGTCCGGCAGGAGAAGGAACACTACCGTCACGGCAATCAGGGCGACGAGAGTTGCCGGTACCTTTTTGGTGATTTTTGGGAAGAAGACGATTATCAGTACAGTGCAGATGCCGAAAATCAGGGCGGCTATGGAGATATTACCGACAACTCCCGGCAGTTGAAGAACCATATCGACAGTTCTGGAAGGGGATTTCAGCCCGAAGAGGGGATAAATCTGCTGAAGGATGATGATGGCTCCGATACCGCTCATAAAGCCCGACAGCACGGGGTAGGGAATATAGCGGATGTATTTGCCTATCTTGAGCACTCCGAAAAGAATCTGGAACAGTCCGCAGAAGATTCCGGCAAGGGACATTGAAATCAGGACCGTGTTGAAATCCCCGCTGGCGTTCCACGCCCCTGCGAGCAGGGATGCCGTCACAACCGTCATAGGCCCTGTGGGGCCGCTGATTTGCGAGGGAGTGCCGCCGAAAAGGGCCGCAAAGAAACCGAGCATTGTAGCCCCGACAAGTCCTGCAAGAGCTCCTATCGAGCTTGCCGCCGGGTCGCTTATGCCGCTGAAAGCCTGAATTCCGAATGCCAGTGCCAGAGGCAGAGCCACGATACCGGCCGTGATGCCTCCGAAAATGTCTCCTTTAATGTTTTTCATAGGTGTAGTATTCTTTCGTTCCTCACAAAGATAACCAACATTGTCCGGATTTAGAACCTGTTTATTCTTCAATTATCGGGCAAATGGCATTCGGCTCTTGTATCGGCGCAGCCATCTGCTCAATCAACTCAATTTCATTGATTGATGTCTGCAGATATGTCTCCACTCTCTGTTTCTCGCTATACATATTAGTCTTATAGCCAATAGATAAGGTGGTAAAATTTGCGATAGTGGTAGAATTCCCGTATGTTTGCAGAACAAAATTGAACGATTATGAGCAAATTATCTGAAGCATATGAAAAATGGCTTTCTTTTCAGCCGCTGTCCGAGCAGGACAGAAGGCGGCTTGATAGGAAATTCATGCTTGACTTCAATTATAACAGTAACCACATAGAAGGCAATACACTTACATATGGCCAGACCGAAGTGCTCCTTCTGATGGGAGAAGTCATTGGCTCTGCAAAGATGAAAGACCTCGAAGATATGAAGGCTCATAACCTTTGCCTTGCCCTGATGAAGGAAGAAGCGATGGCCGCCGATCATCTGTCCGAGTCTTTTGTCAAGAGACTGCATCAGGTGATGCTGCGCGAAGATTACACTGTCTATCGTGAGCTTCCTGGAGGAAGGCAGACCAGTTATGTGGTACATGCCGGGACATACAAGACAAGACCTAACTCGGTCATCACACCGACAGGTGAACGGTTTGAGTATGCTTCCCCCGAGGAGACACCTTCACTGATGTATGATCTGATAGAATGGTATAATCAGGAAGAGAAAGCCGGGAATCTGACACCTGTGGAACTGGCTGCATTGTTTCACTACCGTTACATTCGAATCCACCCGTTTGAAGACGGCAACGGCCGAATAGCAAGGCTGCTGGTCAACTTTATCCTGCTTCGTCACAACTATCCAATGGTAGTAGTTCTAAGCAGAAAAAAAAGGGCCTATCTGAACGCATTGGGACAAGCAGACATCAATGTCGGTATCATACCATCTGACGGGGCATACGCCACAATAGAACAGATACCATCCTTTGTGCGCTATATGACGGAACTGATAATCTCCGACATAACTCAGGATATCGCATTCCTGAATGCCGATCCATCAACGACCTGGTGGTACAACGGAGAAACCATTAAATTCAGAAGTCCCCGGACAGTATTGCTTCTGTCACATCTTCAGCAGAATCCCAAGGCCACTATTTCTGAATTGTCAACAGCGCTTGAGATAAACACATCTGCTGTCCAGAAACAGTTGTCCACTCTTGAGGGCAAAGGATATATCACCAAAGACCAGGACACCAAAGCGTGGAGAGTCATTGCTGTTCCCACCACCAAATAAGGTGGTAAAATTTACATAAGTGGTACAATCTCCACTTCCACGAGATTGGAACCATATATGCTTGGGAGGCTATTCCATATCAAGTCCATCCGCGCAGATGGGTGAATTGGTACAGACGCGAACCGACGCCAAACCTTGCGCAATACGCGAGTGACTCGCGTCTGTGCGAAAAAACGTTTTATAATTTGCGGAAAACATTAAGAATTTATAGTTTCCGCAGATTATAGCTAAAATTCGTTATCTTTGCGCAAAAATCAAGACACAATGATAGGCAGGATTACAGAGAAACAGAAACTTCTTAAGGCAAACAACTCGGAATATTCTCAATTCGTCACTGTGTATGGCAGACGCCGTGTCGGTAAGACTTTTTTTGTCAGAGAGACTTTCGATTACAAATTCACATTCGAGCATTCCGGGTTGGCAAAAACCGGAATGAAGGGGCAATTGGAGAATTGGCAGTCTTCAATGAAATATCACGGCAGGGAAGTCAGCCGTCCGAAAACCTGGAATGAGGCTTTTAATCAGTTGAAAGATCTAATTATTGCCTCGAATGAAAAGAAAAAAGTTATTTTCATAGACGAGATGCCTTGGATGGACACACCGCGTTCCGGTTTCATAGGCGCGCTTGAAGGGTTCTGGAATGGTTGGGCATCTGCTCGCAAGGATATTACGCTTATTGTCTGCGGCAGCGCAACATCGTGGATAATAAATAAACTTATCAAGAATAAGGCGGGACTTCGAGGAAGAGTGACAACAAAAATACCAATTCTGCCTTTTACTCTTGACGAGTGTGAGCAATATGCTTCCCATGCCAAACTCGGAATGCAGAGAAGCCAGATTGCCGAATGTGCAATGGTTATGGGTGGGATACCGTATTACTGGTCATTTTTGGATCGGGAGAAAAGTCTTGCACAGAATATCGACGATCTGTTTTTCGATGAAAGTGGAGAACTGTACGGAGAATTCGATGAACTCTTCTCTTCTCTTTTCAAACATCCTGAACCATACATAAAAATTATCGAACTTTTAGGCAATAAGAAGGTTGGAATGACCAGGGAAGAGATTATTGCCGGAGGCCTATCCGATAATGGTAAACTGACAGACCTTCTTAAGAACCTTGAGCAGTGCGGATTCATCAGGAAATATGTCTCGTATGGCTATGATTCGAATCATGCGATATTCCAGCTCATCGACAGTTACACGCTGTTCTATTATAAGTTCATTAAAGAGAACCTGAAAAAGGACGAACGTTTCTGGTCACACAACATCGGGAAGCCCGTTTACAACAGTTGGTGCGGACTAGCATTTGAGCGTTTGTGCCTTCTCCACGTCAACCAGATAAAACAGGCACTTGGCATAACCGGTGTTGTAAGTGGTGTCTGCTCTTGGAGAGCAGAAAGAAACAAAGAACTCCCCGGAGCTCAGATAGACTTGATTCTTGATAGGGACGATAATGTAATAGATCTCTGCGAAATGAAATATACAAGAGAACGTTTTCTGGTAACGGCTGATTATTATGAGAAATTACTGAATAAACGGGCACGTTTCCTTGAAGTAGCGGACAAATCCAAAGGAGTTCATTTGATTCTTGTCAGCGCACAAGATGCAGTGCGGAACTCGTATAGCGACGAATTTCAGAAAATAATATCTCTCGATGCGCTCTTTGCCCCATATCTCACGATATAACTATAATCTGCGGAAACTATAAATTCTTAATGTTTTCCGCAAATTATAAAACGTTTTTTTGCACAGACGCGAGTCACTCGCGTATTGCGCAAACGTGTTCGGAACGAAAAGAAACCGTCTTTGGAAAAATTCTTGATATTTTATTGAAAAATCGGTAGTTATATAAAAAATTATAACTACATTTGTCTGAATATTGAAACTTATGTTCTCAAACAAATCATTCAGACACGTTGCTGCGATAGCTGCAGCAAGTCTGGCTATCGTCTCCTGTACTATGGACAATTTCATAGGCGATGGAGAAAAAACCCTGCCCACGGAGGGGAACCGCGTCATAAAAGTCTCTTTTGCCCCTGAGACCAGGACAGCCCTCGGTTCGGACGGAATTACACCGAAGTTCGTCGGCAAAGAGGTTATCAGGGTATCCAACGCAACGGAGTATCAGGACTGTGAGGTGGATATCAAAGGAAGTGAGGCGACGTTCACAACGAAACTCAAGGGCAAACTCAGGGCAGTCTATCCCGCCGAATCAGGAAAGCTCAAAGATAATGTCATAGATGGCATAATCGTCCCTCTGGAGCAGGACGGCTCCTTTGCAAATGCCAACATTGCCGAAGCGACGATAGAGGAAAACAGCGCGTCCGCAACCTTCAGGAACCGGACGGCCCTGTTTGCCATCACTCCCCCGGAGGGGACTTCCTACATTACAGTCAAATCCCTCAGCTCCGTCGAAGATGGTGTCGCCCGCACAGGCGATGCCGCGGCCATCAACAACGAGTGCCCGGAAGCATCCGGGGGAAGGTATGTGACCGCTACGGGCATTGACCCGAACGACGGCAAGGTTTATATCTCCCTCCTGCCCGGAGCCGATATCAGAGACCTTCAGATTGATGCTGTCTCAGGGACTCAGGGCAAAGGATTCATTCTCGGGTTCCTTTCAGATATACCGGATACGACAGCTATCAATTCCATTTATACAATCGAAACCAACAGCTGGCACGAATACGTCACCATCGGCGGCCGCAAATGGGCCACCGCCAATGTCGGAGCATCAAGCCCGACCGATGCAGGCCGATATTTCGCCTGGGGAGACGTTGTCGGACAGAGTTGGGACGGCTCGGCCTGGTCCGGCGGAGGCTTTTCCACGGCTCCGAAAATCGGAAACCCCGAAACACTTCCGCTGCAATATGACGCGGCCTACGCCAACTGGGGCGGGGACTGGAGGATGCCGACCGAGGCGGAGTTTCAGGCTCTTCTGAATGAGGGAGAACAGTTATCCCTTCCCGCTGCAGGCTATGGCGAAGGCAACGGCAAAAAAGGCGAGTACGAAGGAGAAGGATACTATTGGTCTTCCTCATCCTCCGGTGAATCCGCCTATTTTCTTTTCGATAAAAATACCCCCCCCCATACGGTGGAAAGCGGCAATCGCGCCATCGGGCGGTCTGTCCGTGCAATCATCGGCGACCCGTCGCCTGACATCAAGCTCGAGGATCTTTCCCGGAGAATCGAGACGCTGAGGGAAAGCATCCAATCCATAAGCATTCTCCCCGCATATCCGGACGGCAGCATACTTGCAAAGGATGACACTTTGTGTATCAACTGCGCCGTCACCCCGGCAGAGGCTGTGATGTCATTGCAGGAGAGTGATTTCAGGATTCTGTTGAATCTGGCCCAAACAGTTCAGACAAAGGCGGGGAATCTCTATGTCGCTGACAAATTCACAGAGTTCACCCAAAACCCTGAAAACGGCACGTTGACGATAAAGGCTGTCATCTACTCGCCTCCCACGGGCTATTCTCTGGCTGCAGCCCTCAACGTCAAGACCGGTAAAGGAGGCACTGCCGCATCGTCCTTCACGACGGATTTCGTGGGCGTGACGGCAATTACCACTCCTTCGCAAGACCCCGACCCGCAAGGTGAGCTTGTCGATGTTGACATCTGGAAAAATAACGGTTCTCTCGGCGAAATCAGTTGGAGTGGAAGCTATCGTTTCGGTCTTGATGGAACAGATGGCAACAACGAATGCGCTGCCACTTTCGATGCGGATACCTGGGCTGTCATCAAAGAGGGTGTTTTTTATGCTGAGTTAAGTGGGAGCTCTCCTCAGATACGTGTCACGACAGGTTGGTGGAGCACTATCTGGACCGAAGTAGATATTTTTCCGGGAAATGAACGTTTGACTGACAATGGCAACGGGACCTGGACTCTGGAAATCAATTTCGCAGGAGACCCTATCGTCGATGTTCTGGATGCCCAGCATCTGTACTTTACCGGTGAAGGATATACCGTATTGAGACTCTATAGAAAAGAGTATAGAGAACCCGGCACCCAATCTTCCGAGGTTATTGTCTGGGAAAATGACGGCAACCACGGAGGAATCAGCTGGAATGGAGAATATCGTTTTTCAAATACAGAACACACCTCCGGTGAAGAAATATATGCCATCCCCATGGAACATTGGGCTGTCATCAAGGAGGGTGTTTTCCGGGTAGCGGTTGAAGCCACTGAAGGTTCCAACATCAGAGTCACCACCGGCTGGTGGTCAGCAACGTATGGCGGCACTGACTACAACTGCATCGACTTGGTTCAGGAAGACGAAAAAGGAAACAAGTATATAGAGTTGAATATCAAGGAGGATGGAAATCTCTACGATAATATTGATGCTCAGCATCTGCTCTTTACCGGAGATGCCTATACCGTCAAAAAGATTTACTATTTCGAATAGCAGAAATTCCTGACAATGAAACGCACATATCATATATTGGCTCTGGCTCTGCTGGCAGCAGTAGCGCTGGGTTCCTGCACAAAAGTCAACGAACAACTGAACGACGAGGCCGGGGCAGAAGACGCCCTCAAGAGTGAAAGGATAGCCTCTGTCTCCGACCAGAGAGCAAGTATCCTGACGAGCATCGCCGACCTGAACGCATTCAGTGGCAAAATTGCAGACGGAGAGGCTCTGGAAAAAAGAATAGGGGAACTGCAGAAATACGTTGACGGAGAAATGATGGCATACTCCTCAAAGGAATGGGCGAAAGCCACCCTTGCCACGCTCGGTCAGTATGAGGCGACCTGCGACGTTGTCGCCGGGATTGAAGCCGCACCCGGCAGCGCCTGCACAATCTCCCTGAAGAACTGGATAAACGAACTGTTCGAAGGTTACTATACCGCAGCCCTTCTGGAAGCAAAGGTTTCCGGACTGAAAGCCAGATTGGGTACCGCTGAAAACTCCACCAAAGCTTTGCCCGACAGTGCCTCTGCAAATCTTGCAGCGGCCGGGGCGGCAATCGAATCCGCAAAATCCGCAGCGATGTCAATCTACAGGGATGCCATCGTCACCGCGATTTCCGAATCCGACGGCAGGCTCACAGGCTCCCTCCGGGCTGCCATCGTCGATGCCAACGAAGACATTGAGGCTCTGGCGGAGATGCTCTCCAGTCTGGAGAGTGACATTGATGCCATTACCGGAGAGGTCGATGAATTGGAGACGAGAATACAGACAATGTCGGTAATTCCTGACGACAGTGACGGCAGCGTGTCGTTTAGTAGAGGATATTTGAACTTGAACTGCCTGATTTCCCCGGCATCCGCCGTTGAGAAACTGAACAGGGAGAACTTTGCGATAGTGATGAATGACTTCAACCGGATTCCTCTGAACCATCCGGGAGACACAGTCATAATAGACACCGCAAAAGGGTTGGTGAAAATCAAGGTTGACCTTTTTGAAAATCTCTACAACGTGGATGTTCTGCCGACGGTGGCACTCAGCATCGACAACGGTGTCTCGAACTGCATATCGGATTTCTTCCGTATGGATGGGCCCTACGGTCTCCATATAATGGACGGCAGGTTTCTCAATCAAATCATTATGAATGCTTTCAATGAGGCAGGCCCTGATTCTCAGGCTGCTTTCGCGGCGGCAACCGATGAGGCGGCTTGGGAGATGAACGATGGTCAGATTCAGACTTTCACAGCCAACCCTCAAGGTTATTTTATGCCGGAAACAGATATCTGGGACAATGCCTGTTCAGCCATTGCGGAGATTGACAGCCTGCTGGAAACCCCGGCCTCCGGTTTACCGGAAGCTCTTCAGCCAACGTTGGATGCGCATCTGCATTTCCTGAAGGCCTATCTCTATTTTGAGCTTTTCAAGACCTATGGAGCGGTTCCCTTTACCCAGCAGGGGTCTCCGGGAAAGGTGGAAAATATAGTGAAGACTATCGTAGAAGAACTTGATGCCATAGCGGACAAAATGAGTGTTTCTTATTCGGAAAACGACCGGTATATTACGCTTGCCGACGGAAATTGGCTGACCCGCCCCACCCGTTGCGCCGCGTATGCACTCAAGGCGCGCACTCTGCTTTATGCCGCCTCCCCCCTGTTCAATACAAACGAAGAAAAAAGTAAATGGGAAGAAGCTGCCGTTGCCTGCAAGGCCGTCATCGACAACGCTTCGGACTGGGGATTGAGTCTCAGTCCATACAATGAGTTGTGCGGAGAAAACGGGTTCACCAATTCAGAATTGATATTCGGCATTCAATACCCCTCTCCCGATGCCTCTGCCTACGAGGGCTTCCACCCCGCACAGAATCTGGCAGATCAGTATGAATTTCAGAACAACGGACAACCATTCAAAGAACGGAATCCGGAGACTTTTGAATATAGTGATTATGACGGCATTGACCCTCGTTTCGGACATACCGTGAGGACAAACAATACGGGCTGTTATTCTCTGATTAAAAAAGTGTTCCAAACTCTGCCGATGTTCCGTCTCTCGGAGTTCTATCTGGATTTCGCCGAAGCGGTGTTCCAGGCAACCGGAAGAGCAAATGACGCTACTTTTGATATGAGTGCAAACGAAGCCGTCAATCTCCTTCGCACGCGCTCAGACATCAATATGCCCAAGTTCAAAGAAGACGGTGCTGAATGGGTTGCCCGATATGAGCGCGAGCGCCTTGTGGAACTCGCTTTCGAGGGTCACCGTTTCTGGGATGTGCGCCGCTGGAAAAAAGGCGTTCAGTATTTCAATGCAATCGATGCCGGCTATTTCACCGAAGGCCAGCATACACGGGCTACAATGCCCATAGTGTGGAGCGATGAATTCAATCTCTATACTCGTCCATAAAAATCTTCTTGAAATCCAACAAGTTATGAGAAATATTCCTTCAATAGCCGCTCTTGCTCTTCTGGCAGTGGTTCTGCTTGCTTCCTGCGCCAAGAACAATGAGAATCCCTACGTACGCGGCGGGAGGGCCGATGGGCCTGAAAGCGAGATGATTGCTTCAATCGAAAGTCAGGCCGGGAACATCAGTCGCAGCATCGTTGACCTTGCTGCAGTCAGAGGCGCTCTCCAGTCATTGGCGGCCTCTTCGCAGGGGGCGGACACCGCCGGCATTGCGTCGGCTGACGAATCTCTCGGAGAGAGAATCAACGGCCTGAAGGGATTCGTGGAGGGGGATTTGAAATGCCGCGACAATGCGGAGTGGCTTGGAGCGACCCTTGCCACGCTTGGGCAGTACGAGGCCACCTGCGCCGAAGTCGCCGCAATCGAGGCGAAGTTCGGGACGGCGGACGGGAAACTGGCGGAGGAAATCGGCACTTGCACCGGCTCCCTGACAAGTTGGATAAACAGTCAGTTCAGCGGCGCCTATACCGCTGCACTGGCGGATGCTTCCGTTTCGGAGTTGAAGGCCCGGATGGCTGCGGCAGAGGGAGTCTCCCCTGAGGCGGCGGACAGCATCTCCGCCGAACTGGCAGCGGCAGGAAAAGAGGTTGATGCCGCTCTTGTGGCAGTTGCCGGCACATACCGCGCCGCCATCGACTCCACCATCAGGCTGTTCGACGGCAGGATGACCAAGGGCATACAGGACGGCCTCGCAGGGGTCAACGACCAAGCCGGGAGTGCCACGGCAAAGGTTGCTGTCATCGAGGCAGCGGTGGATGATCTTGTCGGCAGGGTCGGCGATTTGGAGGATAAGATACAGAGTATCACGATTGCACCCGCCTTCAGCGACGGCAGGGTGAAGTCATCATCCTCCGGGATTGTTGAGGTCTCCCTTGTTGTCGAGCCTGCGGAGTCTCTGTCGGGAATACCGGCCGGGAGTCTGAAAGAAAGTGTATCTCTCTATGTTGTCAAGACAGACTGTCCGGAATCCGAATCGGGTGTTATGATGGAGACTCTCGCCATATCGGACGTTGAAGTAAGCGACCCCGACAACGGTATTGTCACAATTCATTCCGACATCTCTAAATTTTTGGAGAACAGATTCGATTCGACACTTTTCGTAGCCGTCAATATCAGGAACGGTATTTCTGACTGTACGTCTGATTTTGTCGGCGTTCGTGTGAGTGCCGGTGTGGATGAGGCCCGTGAACTGGTAAGGGATCTCTTCAGTCAGGTCTATAATATCTACAGTCCGGAGAATATGATTGGCGGGGCTCCCATTGAGACTCTTACGGATTTGTATCACTGCTATGCCCAGGGTGGCCCGGCCCGGTACTATCTGGGGACGATGTCTGCGGGAAGTCCCGGCAGATTCCCTTCTCTCGCCTCAATCAATGAGACGATTCACAAGTGCTTGGATCTGATTGAAGAGGTCAAACTTCTTGATGATATCGGTGAACTTGAGCAGAGCAATATCCGGGGGGAGGTCTTTACCATTATGGCAAGCCGCTATTTCGATGCATTCCGCAATTACGGGGGATTGTACCTTGCAGATGAAAATGGCAATTTCAGTGCAGAACGCGCAACTGCCTGGAAAACAGTTGAATTTATTGACAGTTTGTTGCAGAAGGCTATCGATGAGCCGGGATTTGTCTGGTCATCGGAATCTGCGGACCAATTTGTCACAAGAGCTTCCGCCAGAGCTCTCCGTGCAAAGCTCTGGCTGTTTGCCGCCTCTCCGCTGTTCAACGATGATGCCCCTTACTGTATGGATGCTTCTTCTTCACCGGAGTACGCGTGGTTCGGTAAAAAGGATCCTGCTTTGTGGAATAAATGTCTTCAGTTCTGCAAGGAGTTCTTTGATGACAATGCGGCAAACGGCAACTATTACAAATTGGTTGAGCCTGCGGGAACGACACCGACAGACTACCGCAACGCTTATCGTCAGGCATACCGTTACCCCAACGATGCAGTCCACCACGAAAAGTTGTTTGATACTCCTGCCGGGATGGTTCCCTCCTCCGTGGTCAACTGTTTCAGGCAGGGTTACGCTGTCCCTACAGCAGAGTTGATGGAGTGCTTCGGGATGGCGGACGGGACGAATTTTCAGTTTCCGGGTGGAGATATATTCGAGAATCGCGACCCTCGTCTCTATGAGACCGTTGCGGTCTCAACTCAGGGCTCCGGGCCGAATCTGCAAAATTACAAATGGGTGCTCGACTATTCCGACCTGAACTACAGGCCTGTCAGCGTCGCATATATCCGTCTGGCTGAAATTTATCTTATCCGTGCGGAGGCGAAAGCGGAAACCGATGATTTAGCCGGTGCACTTGATGACGTCAACCTCGTCCGTGCCCGCGTGGGACTTGGAAAAATTGAAGATATGAATGTCTATTTATATCTTAAAAACAACAAGGAATATCTCATCAACGAGATTCTTCGCGAGCGCGCCTGCGAGCTCGGCGGCGAAAGCGGGGACCGCTTCTACGACATAATACGCCGCAAGCGTTCAGACCTGCTTTCCAATCCTCTTAACGAACTGAACAACTACAGCCCTGAGGGATATGAAAGAGTTCCGATAAAGACGAATCCCCGAATCTGGTGGACGGACTGGTCTGACAAATGGTATCTCGACCCCATCCCGCCCGAGACAATGGGCGATGACTCCTCCCGGCAGAACCCCGGCTGGTAATCGCTCCGCGACTCTGGCATCCGTAAAACTCTCAGGCTTTCGGGTGGATGGACAACTTCTTGTCGATGTTGGTCATCTTGAAAATGTTCATCACTGCGGTGCAGACGTTGACCACTGAAAAGTCTGCCCCGAGCGACTTTGCCTTCCTGTGGGTGGCAAGCACCTGGCGCAGTCCCGCAGAGGACATATAATCCACGCGTTCAAAATCAAGGACAAGAGATGTCGCATCGGTGACCTCTTCAATCATTTCTCCCAGTTCGGGAGAGGAGGTGGTGTCAAGCCACCCTTCAGGGGCGAAAGTGACAGTTCCGTTTTCAACGGTTTTGGAAATTTTCATTTTTGTTATGATTTTATCGATTTCGTAATAGTAAGTATATTTCTGCCGTCAAGATACTCGTAATCGACCGAGTCCGCGATGGTGAATGCAATAAGCCTTCCGAGTCCTCCCACGGCTGTATCTATGTCATATTCTTCTGTGTCAGGCAGGCCGTTCCGCGGGTCGAAGGGTCGGCCTCCGTCGGAGAACCTCAGGACGGTAGTCTCTTCGCAGGCGAAATGGAAGAGAATCTTCTCCCCTTCCGGCACCGGCCCGTCGAAAGCGTATGAGCAGATGTTCACGAAGCACTCCTCAGCCGCTACACACAGCTCCTTTTTCACCTCTTCCGGGAGTCCGCTCGCGAGCAGACACTCGCGGATAGTCTGGAACTCCTTCGGGTCATAGTCAAGTTTGAGGTCACGGTTCTCCCTTGCCTCAAGGACAAGCATCGTAATGTCGTCATTCTGGACTGCGCCGCCGACAAATTCACGCAGGGAGGCTGTGACGGCCTTCATAATACGGGCGGCTTCGCTATGGGCAACCTCTGCAAGAACGTTTTCAAGCCGTTCCGTCCCGAAGAATTCCCCTTCGTTGTTCACGGCTTCGTTGACGCCGTCAGTATAAAGGAACAGGGCATCTCCCTCATCCATCTTCACCGTGGCTTCCTCATAATCTTCGCCGGGGAAGAGTCCCAGCGGAGCGCCTGAGGCCTTGTCAAGAAGCACCGGCCCCTCTTTGAGCAGATAGGGAGGATTGTGCCCGGCATTGGCGTATGTGAAGATTCCGGCCTCGGAATCATAGATGCCGACGAATGCGGTGACGAACATCAGTTTGGGATTCTTTTTCAGGAAGGTGTCGTTGACGCTCCTGAGTATTTCGCCCGGGCTGACTCCTATCCTTGCTGACTGTCGGATATGGGTGAGTATCACCGTCATCAGGATTGCGGAGGGAATGCCCTTCCCGGAAACGTCCGCGATGACGGCCATCGTGTGGGTCGGGTCCAGTTCCAGATAGTTGTACAAATCCCCTCCCACGTCTTTGGCGGGCTTCATCATCGCTTCCACGCGGCAATTGCTCAGGACTGCGCTGCCGTAGGGGAGGAATCCCATCTGGATTCCGGATGCGATATCCACTTCGGCCCGCTCGCGCTCCCTCTCTCTCCCCAATCGGGCGATGTCGCCGATGTATTTGTCGATATCCTCCGTCATACTGTTGAAAGCCTCGGCAATCATCGAAAATTCGTCGTCACCGTCGGATTCCAGCTTCACGGACGACTTCTTGCCTCCGGAGATATAGTCCGACATAACTTTCGAAATGTGCCGCGCCGGCTTCGACACCATACGCCTGATGAAAAGATAGACCAGCAGGGCGAGCACGGCCACGATTATGAACATAAATGCGGCGACTGTCAAGAATCCGGATATCATCTCATCCAGAAGCGTGCCTGAGGAGACCGCAATGCCGATCATAGACCTGTTGCCGAATTCGTCAACAATGGCCATAGTAACGTCCGTACACGCTTTGGACCAGTCGCTCTGCTCGACGGAAAAGGTACTTTTGCCGTTCCACACCTCAAGTTCCTTCTCCGTCAGTGTATATTCCTCGACTTTCCCCACCCAGTGGTCATCGGTAACCTCTCCTTCTTCTTCTTTCTTTGAAGCCGAAAGATAGGTTATGGTTCCCTTTTCAAAGTCGGGCACATAAACGAAGTTATAATCCATACGATACCAGGTGCACATATAATCCCCGAAGAAAGAGAGCTGTTCGTTGAACGACAGGTCAATGGGCACTCCCTTGGTCTTGGCGGAATAGACCATCAGGTCGGCGTAGATTCCGGCGAGGGATTTTCCGTAACGTTCCACTTCCATCCTGACGTTGCGTCTGAGTGTGAAGAATACGCCCCCTGTCAGCAGAAGGAAGGCAATGGCGAACGCCGCCGCCACCTGGATTGATAGTCTCTTTGCAATGGACTGTTTCATAGCGTCAGCTTCTTAATCCTCCGGTTCAAAATAGTCGAGTGTAAGCAGGCTCTCTATGGCTCTTTCCAGATAGGCGCTGTCCACCAGCGGCCAGGAGAATCCCAGGCGATATAAGACATTGGCGGTGAAGAGGTTGTCCGTGTTCACCATGTGGAGGTCGGGACGGTCGTTGGTGACAAGACCCTGAAGCCGGGCATTGACCTTCTCGTCCCCCAGCATTCTGTAGTAGTCCCCGTAGTACTCTTCGTCGGAAACGGGCACGATTGAGAGGCCGCACCTGTTGCTCGCCTCAATCAGCTGCATCTCGTCGAATCCGAAACGGCTGTCGGCGTGGAATGCTGTGTAGCGGTCGTCAGTCCCCGCAAGGAGGACAATTGCCCGGGCCGTCATATCCACGGGGGAGAAACTCATCGGGTCGGTGGCGTGGCTGATGGGGCATTTCCCTATGGTGGCGAATCCCCTCAGGGCATTCATAAAGGCGTTGGTGTTGAAGTTTATCTGGAATTCACCGTCGCTGTGCCTTCCCATCAGGTTGCCCACACGGATGATTTTCCCGTGGAGGCCGTTCCTTATCGCCTCAAGCATCTTCAGTTCGGCGTGATATTTCGAGATGCCGTACTTGTTCTCCATATCGTCGATGACGAAGAGTTCGTTCTCGTGCATCCTGACCTGTTTCAGATAGGATTCCCGGGTATGGACGCCGGGGACGGAGACGGTGGAGATCTGAACCATCCGTGCTCCCTTCTCCATAGCGAGGCTGATCAGGTTCTCCACCCCGTGGACATTCACCTTCTCGATGGCATCGTCCGAGGCGTAGTGCTTCACCACCGCCGCGCAGTTTATCAGGGTGTCGAAATGTACCTCCGCAAGCCTTGCAGAGAGGTTGTCGTCGGTTATGTCGGTGTCAATCACGGAGATTCTCTCCTTGAAGGCCTCCTCGAAGGGATTGTCGAAATAGTACATCAGCATATTCCGGAGCCTTGTCCCGCAATCCGGCATATCCCCCTTTCTGACAAGGCATATTATGCGGCCTTCCTTCCTGTCCAGAAGTTCCTTCAGGATATGGATGCCCAGAAATCCCACCGCACCGGTCAGAAGGACATCCCCCACGGGCTGCCGGGTAACCAGATGAGCATATTCCAGAGTGTTGTATTTAAGAGTCTCCGCATTCTTCGGGTCGGTTCCAAAGGGCTGCTCCTCCCCCGCGGCCTCCGCGGTCTCCGTGGCTGCGGGCGCCTTCAGGGATTCTATGTAGTCCGCCAGCTCCTCCGGGGTGGGGTGGTCGAAGATATCCTGATATTCCACCTTGATGCCCTTCGCCATAAGCTGCATTATCGCCTTGGAGGCGGTCAGGGAGGTTCCTCCCATCTTGAAGAAGTCGTCATCCACATAGAATTCGTCGAGACCGAGCACGGACTTGAAGAGTTCGCAGAGCTGCTCGTCCAGCGATTTTCTGGGGCTCTTGCGGGGTCCCTTCCGGCTTTCACGTTTCACTTCAGGAAGAGCCTTCACATCCACTTTCCCGCTGGGAGTCAGAGGGATGGCATCTATCTGCATCAGAATGTCGGGCACCATATAGAAGGTGAGTTTCGACCGGAGGAAGGTGTTGAGTCTTTCGGTGTCAACAGTTCCTTCTGCGGTGAAGAAGCAGGCCAGATAGTCGGAAGCGCCGTTGCCCCGCACCACCACCTTGCACTGCCTGATGTCGGGGAAGGCGAGTACAACCCTCTCGATTTCATCCAGTTCCACGCGGTAGCCACGCAGCTTGACCTGATTGTCGACTCTTCCGAAGAATTCGACCTCCCCTTCGTGGTTGAGACGGACGGTGTCCCCACTGTGGTAGGCTCTCTTTCCGTCGATGGTGAAGAAGGCTGCCGCACTCTTCTCGGGCAGATTGACATATCCCCTTCCGACGAGGTCCCCGCAGATAATCAACTCTCCACAGGCGAAGGGAGGAAGGATGTTGCCCGATTTGTCGAATACGTAGAATCCGGTGTTGGCCGACGGGCCTCCGATGGTGATGCCCTTGGGGCCGTCGAGTTCCTTGGCGCAGCAGGTGACGGTACATTCGGACGGGCCGTAACCGTTGAGTATGTGCATATCGGCGGAGAGTCCGCGCAGTTCTTCAAACAGGGGCCCGGGGAAGGCCTCCGCTCCCGAAACGAGGGTGGTGATGCCTGCCAGAGCTTGCCTGAATTTCGGACTGCCGATATAATTTGTCAGGACGGAAGGGGTGGCGGACACAATGTCCACGTGCCGGGAGAGCATCAGTTCTCCGAGTGCCTCCGGATTGTGTATCTCCGCGTCGGTGGCGATGCAGACGCTCCTGCCGTTAAGCAGATGGAGCAGATTGTCGAACACCGACATATCGAATGAGATTGAACTGACTGCCAGACTCACCTGCCCGGCCTTTTCTCCGTTATAGACAGAGTATGTGAAATCTGCAGGCTGTGCGAGGCAGGCCAGGTTGCGGTGCTCTATCATCACCCCTTTCGGCTTGCCCGTCGAGCCTGAGGTATAGATGCAGTAGGCGAGGCTGTCCGTGGGTATCTCGACATTGGGGTTATCCCTTCTTGTCTCTTTCTCAATCTCTTCGAGAGTCAGGGCAGTGAAATTCCCTTCAGGCGCGAACAGGGCGGGCCTTGACGAGCGGAGAGCTTCAGTTGTCACGACATAGCGGCATCCCGCATCGATCAGGCAATATTCGATTCTCTCGTCGGGATAGTCGGGGAGAATGCCAAGGAATGCCCCTCCCGCCTTCAGGATTCCGAGTTCCGTCGCGGAGAGTTCCACGCATCGGTCGAGCATCAGAGCCACGACGCTGTCTTTTTTCGTCCCTTTGTCGATGAGGATATGGGCCAGAGCGTTGGCAAGGGAATTCAACTCGGAATAGGTCAGACTCCTTCCGTCGCAGAAAATCGCCTGCCTGTCAGGGGTTGCCTCCGCGTGTTCTTCGAAGATTCTGTTGACGGGGACATCCCTGAAGGGGCGTGCGGTGTCGTTGATTTGAGCCAGCCTCAAGCGTGCGGCCTCCGACACAAGTGACACTTTGTCAACCATTTCCTGACTCAGGAAGCCCGCAAGAACGCTGTCCAGGGCCTCTATGAGACTTCCGATGAATTCCGGGCGGAAGCAGTCCCGCCTGTAGTCGGCGTCATATACGAATTTCCCCTCTGCCAGATTGACGTTGAAGGTGATGGGAGCCTTGGCTACGGGCGGCAGCACCGTGCGGAACGTCGCCTTCTCCCCGCATAGGGAGTCGAAGACAAAATTGTCCCCCTGATAGACGAAAATCACGTCAGCCTTGATGCCGCAGGATTCGGACACTTCGGCGAAGGAGAAGATGTCGTTGGCCATACTCTCCATAATCTGGTCCTGGACTGCCTTTACGGCATCTGCAACTCTGATTCCCGCCCCGTGACGGACGAGGACCGGCAGGGTCTTGACCAGCATCGCGAAGGAGCCGGCAAGTCTGGAGTCGCTCCGCCCGTTATAGACGGTTGTGAAGACGGCTTCGTCCAGATTGCAGAAACGGCTGAGGGTATATCCGAACGCGGTGTTGAAAAAGGCGTTCGGGGTCAGGTTGTGTTTCCTGCAGAACAGCAGCACGGATTCAGCGTCAACCCCGGATGTCCTGTGAAGTGACGCGGCGCCGGGAACTCCGCTCTCTGGAGATTTAGGCGGCAGGCTGCATCCTTCGCACTGGCCGAAAGTCTTGAGATAGAATTCTTTGGCGGCCTCGTATCTTTCGGAGGCCCGGCCTTTCTCCTCATCCAGAGCGGCTTCGAATGCGCTGTAGCTCTCTTCCTTGAGCTCTTCTCCCGCGTATGCCCTGTCGATGTCGGCCAGCAGCACGGCCTCGGAGGTTCCGTCCGCGATGATATGGTGGAAGTCGAGGAATAGATAGTTCCCCTCGGGGGTCTTCAGGATCGAGCTCCTGTAGAGGGGGCCGCCCAGAAGGATGAACGGACAGACAAGTTCTTCGCCCGCGGGGGCGTGATCGATGGATTTGACTTCGACCGTGACTGCGGCATCTTCATTGCGGCATGCCCTGATCTCCCCGCTTTCATCCGCGAAGAGGGTGGTTCTGATGTATGGATGAGCGGCGAAGGCCTTTCTGACGGCAGATGCAAGTCTGTCGGTATCAACGCCTTCCCCAATCCGTATCAGGACGGGTATGTTGTAGGTGACGCTGTCGGGACTGGCGCTGCACTCCACGAAGATTCCCATCTGCGTCTGAGTCAGAGGGTAGTCGGCAAGGCGTTCGTAAGTCGTCTCTTTCCCTGCGCTCTCCTTGACAAGAGCCTCTATTTTCCTTATAGTGTCGTTGCTTCGCAAATCCTTGACGTTCACCGATATGTCGAATGCTTCGGAAAGGGCTACGTTCAGTTTGAGCACTCCTATTGAGGTGAGCCCCACGTCGAAGAGGCTGTTCTCTATTCCGAAATCTCCGTGGCCGAGCACCTCTGATGCCAGGGCGAAGATTCTGCGCTGGATATCGGTCTGCGGGGCGACGGCATCCTCCCGCTTCCTTTCGGGGGCGGGGAGGGCCTTTCTGTTCACTTTCTGATTCTGGTTCAGGGGGATACGGTCAATCCTCATCGTCACGGCGGGGACCATATAGGGCGGTTTCTCGCTGCGGATGAAGGCGTTCAACGCCTCCACGTCGATTTCTTCGTCCGACACTATGTAGGCTGCGATGAACTTTCCTCCCGACGGCTCGTCGAATGCGGCCACGGTGGCATCCTTCACCCCGTCGAATCTTCTTATAACTTCCTCCACCTCTGTCAGTTCCACTCTGAAACCGCGCACCTTGACCTGCCCGTCGCGCCTCCCGATGAACTGCAGCGTCCCGTCCTCCAGCATCCTGACGACATCGCCCGTCCGATAGATTCTCTCATATCCCGCCTCGTCGCAGAAGTCGTTCTTCCCGTACGCCTCGGCCGTCTTTTCAGGTCGGTTGAGATAGCCTGCGGTGACGTGCGGCCCGCTTATCAGCAACTCTCCGGCAGCGCCGGGAGGAAGCAGCCTTCCCGTGCTGTCAGTCACGTAGAGCTTGACGTTGTCAATGGCCTTGCCGATGGGAATGTCCCTGTAGAGTTTGTCCAGCTGGAAGCCGCTGGCGAGGATGGACCCTTCGGTGGGGCCGTAGAGATTGAAGAGCTTGAACCCTTCCGGAGGGGCGAGGGGAGTGAGTTTCTCTCCGCCAAGATTGAGATATTTCAAGCTCTTCAGGCCGCCCGTCAGCGCGAACTGCCTGCCCACCTGCGTCGTCATCGTGCAGTGGGTGATTCCCTTCTCGTTGAAGTAGCGTCTCAGGCCGGGAAGGTCGAGGCGCAGATCGTCCGGGATAATGTGCAGGGTCGCTCCGGAAATCACCGTGGCGTACATATCGAATACGTTGGCATCGAAGCCGAAACTTGCGTATGCCGTCACGTTGGAGCCGGGGCCCAGGCCGTAGAACCTCTTCTCCCAGGAAGCGGTGACCATTGTGTTGCTGTGCTTGAAAATCACGCCTTTCGGGGTTCCGGTGGAGCCTGAGGTATAGATTATTACAAAGTTGTCGTCCGGAGCGGGGATGGGAAGTGCGGTTGCGGAATCTCCGAGCGCGGGAATATCTTCCGTCATCATCCTTTTCCCCTTGAAGCCGTCCGTGATGATATGGCTCAGTTCCGGTGTAGTGATAAGGAACGACGCTCCGGAATCCTCCATCATAAGGTTCAGTCTCTCTTCCGGATATGAGGGGTCCAGAGGGAGATAGGCCGCCCCCGCCTTGAGGACTCCCATAGCCGTGACGAACATATATTCGCTGCGGGGAATCAGGATTCCGGCGATGTCCCCCTTTCCTATGCCGCTGTCCGCGAGATGTCGGGCGAGCCTGTCGGTAAGGTTGTCGGCCTCCGCGTATGTGAGGCAGACCCCGGCGCAGACCACGCAGGGCTCTTCAGGGGTGAGAACAGCCTGACGTCGGAAGAGGTCCACGACGGTGGCGTCGGATTCGTAAGGGATTTCGGTGCGGTTGAGCTGCGTTATGAGCGTTCTGGCCTTGCTGTCAGCGAATTGCACCTCCTTCAGGGTGGATGCCAGGAGCATCCCGCGAACCACGCTGAAGAACATCCCGGCCAGATTTCTGACAAGGGATTCCGAATAGAGGCTGTTGCGGAAGCCCGCCTTGAGGGCATACCCCTCCGCGGTCCTGTAGAGCATAAAGTGAATGTCGGACTGAATATCTCCCGTGTCAAGCATCTCCACCTCAATCCGGCCCTTCCCGGTGTCGGCCCCGAGGAACATCCCCGCCTGATAGACGAAGGTGACGTTCATCCCGATGCCGTATGCTGAAGCCAACTCGCTGAATCTGATGCAGTCGTGGGAGATTGCCCTGAACGAGAGCTCCTGCGCTGAATGGAGGAAATCGGGGACGGCGCTCGAATCGTCTATGCTGAAATGAAGGGGCAGTGTCCTGACGAACATACCCGTTGCGCCGTCGAGCCGGGTGTCGTGCCTGCCGTCATCTACAGTACAGAAGCAACTCTCTGTGCCACCGTTGAATTTGGCCAGAGTGTAGGCGAAAGCGCCGAGGAAGAGGCTGTTTTCCGTTATTCCTATGGTCCTGGTGAAATGGTTCACCTCCGTTATGCCGACTCCTTCCGCCGCGAGGGTGACGTGCCCCGCTCCTTCGGAATAGTCGTTGTCAAGTATGTCGGAGACCGGGGCCTGGTCGCACTCCATCCCGTCGAGCATCGAGCCGAAGAATTCCCTTGCCGCCTGATATCCTGCACTTTCTGTTACTGTTGTGTCCGCAGCAGCTGCTGTGTCCGCGGCGGCCACGTCGAACAGGGTCAGCCTCTCCTCTTCGGGGCCGGCCCCTTCGCAGGCCCGGGCAATCTGATTCACAAATGCTGTGACCGAGGTGCCGTCGAAGATTATGTGATGCACGTCGAAGAAGAAGGCAAGCCCTCCCGGATGGTGCAGCAGGGCGAATCTGTAGAGAGGCCCGTTTTCGAGGTCGAAAGGGCGGATGAGTTCCCGGCAGGTTGCGTCGAGGTCTGCGGTCTCGATTTCATCCACGGTGACGGGCTGCTGCCTGTATCTCATTGTCGGAGCGGGACCTTCGGCGGAGATGGTGACATTGAACGCTTTGTGGCTCTCCACCGTCCTTTTCACGGCGGCTGCGAATCCCGCACTGTCGGTTTCTGAAGGGAGCCGGCAAAGGACGGGGATATTGTATTTCACGGAATCCGGGTCTGCGCTGCAGTCCAGATAGACTCCTAGCTGCGAGTCGGAGAGGGGGCATCTCTCCGGGATTTGCTCCAAATGGGGGATGCTCTCTTTGAGCCCCGCCTTGCAAAGGGTGGCAATCCGTTTCGGGGTGCGTTCCTGCAGGATTTCCGCGGGGGTGAGTCCGAGGTGCTCTATCTTGCCCAGAAGTCTGAGGACCTTGATGGAATCTCCTCCTAGAGCAAAGAAGTCATCGGACGTTCCCACGGTTCCGCAGTGCAACACCTCTTCAAAAGCCTCGCACAGAGCCCTTTCCGTCGCATCCGCAGGGGCGGTGTAGGCCGCCTTGTATCTGTCCGTCGAAGGGGGCAGAAGCGCCAGACGGTTGAGTTTTCCGTTGTCATTCTTAGGCATCTCGCCGAGACGGACGAAGAAACGGGGTATCATATATTCGGGCAGCGTCTTCCTGAGCGTGCTTCTGACCGAGGCCTCCTCAATCTCCCCCTCCGCCACATAGTATGCCACCAGGTAATTCTGTCCGTCGGAGTCTTCGAAGGCCTTGACGGCGGCGTTGGTGATTTTCGGGATGTCGGTCAACTTCGCCTCTATTTCCATAGTCTCGACCCTCTGTCCGTTGACCTTGACCATCCAGTCCTTCCTGTTGGTATAGACGATGTCGCCGTTTTCGTTGACATATCCGATATCGCCGGTATAGATGAGTTTTATGCCGTATCCGAGGCTTCGGAGCTGTCTTTCAGTCTTTTCCGGGTCCTTGAAATATATCGTGTCGAACTCTCCCTTCACGCAGATTTCCCCCTCTTCCCCGGCCGGAAGAATTTCATCATTGTCATTGCGGATGGTGACTTCCACGTTGTCGAGGCTTTTGCCGATGGGGGTGTTGTCGTAGGCGCGATCTACGTTGAAGGTTGTGACGAAGGCCAGGGTCTCGCTCATACCGTAGCCGTTGATGATGGAGTATCCGTCGGGGGCTGTCTTTGACACCCGTTCGCTGCCGGTGATTACCCTCTGCAGGGTGGGGGCCGTGTTCTTGAACAGCTTCAGCATCTGGGGGGTTATCAGCCCCACGGTGATGCCGTGCTCCTCATAGTATTTTGCCAGTGCGGCCACCGATTTCCTCTTTTCGTCGCTGATGATGTGGACTGTCCCGCCTGCGACGAAGGTGGTCAGATATTCGACTATGTGAATCAGGAATGAGAGCAGCGCGGAGCCTCCGTAGATTATCGGTTCCACCCCGTCGAAGATCACTTTCTGCCTGATTGCGGCGCGAGCCAGGTCCGCCGTGCTCAGCAGGATTCCCTTCGGGGTTCCGGTTGAGCCTGAGGTATATGCGAGGACGGCTGGCTCAGCGCCCGTCGCGGGATTGGAGTAAGGCCGGTAGTTTTCGATGTCTTCGAAGAATTCTTCGTTTATCGTGATTGTGGCGTTGCAGTCCCTCTTTATGAATTCGACCCTCTCTTCGGGGTAGTCCGGCACCAGCGGCACCACGGCACATCCGGCCTTGAGTATCCCGAGATAGGCGGCCAGATATTCTGCGCGGCGTCCCATATTCACCGCCACGAAGTCCCCCTTCCGGCATCCTATCTTTTTCAATTTGCCGGCCACGAGGCCGCTCAAGTTATCAAGTTCACCGTAAGTGACGGTTCTTTCGCCGTCTCTGTCGATCAATGCGGCACGTGCGGGGAACCTCTCCGCGCTCTGCCTGAAAACACTTACATAATCCATACCCACAAATTTACGAAATTTTTCGCACACCCGCGAGTCACTCGCGTGTGTGCGAAAATTTCAGCCGGTAGGTCAAAGTGGAGTTGGGGATGCCGAAGAGTCTGGAGAGAAGCCTCTGGCTTACTTCCGGTAACTGTTCGACAATTTGGTAGATGGCCGCCATCTTTTGCCCTCCGCTCATCGCCGGAATAGGCACCCTGCAATTTTCCTTCACGAACTCCACCACCTGCTCGTCCGGCGTTTGGCACATACGCGAGTCACTCGCGGGTGTGCGAAAACCGTCCTCGGGGCCGGTGTCGGCTGCTTCACGGGTGGTGCGGTGGGAGAGGGCTTCGAGATAGACATCGCGGGAGCCGTCGAAAAGCTCTTCGACAAGGTCGGCACGAAAGACACCCGTGGGCGGGACAATCAGTCCTTCTCGGGTCATCATCCACCCTTTCGGAAGCCGTTCTCGGGCAGGGAGGTAGGCTCTGGCAAGGTTGGGAGGAAGCGTTTCGCGGGTGTAGAATCCTTTCTGACTCGCCAAGGCCATGTCGAAGACGAAACGTGCGGTGCTGTAGGGGTAGTCGAGGTAGTTGCTTGTAATTCCATGGTGGAGGACATTGCGCAAATGATAGCAGATGCAATCCTTGATATCTTCGGGGTTTCGCAAAGGCGAATGCTTGAGGGTGCGGGTGCCCAGCGTGCCGTGGACTTCGTATCTGCGGTTGTGGTACTGCGTGATGCTGAGGCGAAAATGATGCTTGAAGTCGGACCGTTGTTCTTTGCTACGAAATATTCCGTTGAAGTGGAAATGATTGTTAAGGATTTGAACCGACAATATCTGCGTGTCGGTCGCTTCTGCGCTCAGCCACAGCCTGTTCCACACGTTCACCATATCCACCTTATCGAAAAACATGTCCTGCTTGAAGTTTCCTCTCAGGTACAGATGTTCGCACATCCGCGAGTCACTCGCGGATGTGCGAAATTGAAAAAAAATATTATATTTGTCGGGATTATGTCTATTTTGCTATGAAAAGGTCTCTGATGATACTCGCGGCTATGGCCCTGATGCTTCCTTTCGGGATGACTTCTGCATCCGCGCAAAAGACGGACTCATTGAAATTGACGATTTATTTCAGACAGAATATGTCGAATCTTGACCTCGACTACCGCGACAACGAGGCCCATTTCGACCGGTTCGTATCGGAAGTGAAGAAAATCCTGGCGGACCCGACCTGCCGTGTGATAGACATCACCATACGCTCCGGGGCCTCCCCCGAGGGCAAATTCGACAACAACAAGGCCCTCAGCCGCAGAAGAGGCGAGTGTATCAAGGGGTTCCTTGACAGGTCCCTCTCCATTCCCGGCATTCCCATACGGGTGGATGCCGTCGGTGAGGACTGGGCCGCGTTCCGGGAGATGGTCGAGAACAACATATACCCCGACAAGAAGGAGATTCTGGACATTCTCTACCGTCACACCGATTACATAAACGGCAGGCCGAGGTCGGTCATCGGAGGGCCGAAGAAGGAACTGATGGATCTCAACGGCGGCAAAACCTGGTTCTGGCTCCTGAGAAACGTATTTCCCGACCTTCGCAGCGCAAACAACAGTATAATCTGCCGATATACTCGCGACGCGGAACCCGCACCAAAACCGAAGTCCGAACATCCATCCGACACGATGGTGATTATTCACAAATATATCTTTGAGATAGATACTCTCAGCAACGGCAAGTTTCCCGTTGATCTGAACGATTCCACTTTTTACAAAATTATCGGTGCAGGGGCAAGCATCGACTCCGTCTATCGCGACACTGTCAATCCGCGCAAGGTTCTCGATGCTACCTTCGCCCCCAACCTCGAACTCAATGTCCCCGACGGTCAGGAGATTGACATTCTTCTTGACAGCAAGGTTGTTGTCCCTCAGGGGGAGAATGTCCAGATAAAAGCCCGCGAGGTCAAAAAGCAGGAGATTATCAACAAATAATCAACAAAATCGGCAAAAAACCGATAAAAAATCAAATTTTCCTGTAGCGCATATCGGGGTTTTTTGTAACTTTACACCCGAGTATGCACAAATGTTGTCATAAAATATTGACACTTAACACCTTGTTGGCTTATGGGGGGGGGTGCTGACAATCCCCTGAAAGCCAGAAGAGTCCGGTTCGCGTTGTCGTGCGCCGTGCTCCTGCTGTCCATAGCCGTACAGGACGTGCTGGCCGCTCCCGGGGCAAATCCTCCGGGGGACACCATACTTATCCACAACACCGTGAAGATAAAGGTCCGTTCCGGCGATTCCGGAAACGGTGCCGCGGTTGTCCCCGCAATAATCCCCGCCATCCCCGCCGTCGATTCCGCGAAGGAGTATGATATAAAACCCATAATCTCCCTGCGTACCAATCTGCTGGTTCCGCTCCTTAACGTGGGCCTTCAGATTCCCATAGGGAACCGTTTCTCAATCGGCGCCGACTGGTACTACCCCTTCCTCTACAGGGAGTGGTCAGACAAGCTTGCCCAAACCAACTGCTTCCAGGCCCTCAGCCCCGGCATCGATTTCAGGGTCTATCTCGGAAAGAAACACAGGAAGGGCCGCGAGAACTGGCAGTACAGGCTGTCCGGTCATTCCATCGGCCTCTACGCCTCCTGCGGCCGATATGACGTTGAGTGGCAGTTCGATGGTGAGCAGGCCAGATTCATAAATGCGGGAGTGGATTATATGTATTCCGCCCGAATCGGGAAGAGGCGCCGCCTGCGTATGGATTTCAGTCTTGGAGTGGGATACGCCTTTGCCAGGGCTGTGGAGTATCACGTGTTCCGCCCCGGCGGAAAAGCCTACAAGACCGGAAGAATTCTGGAGCATACCTGGATAGGCCCTACGAAAGCCACCATCTCGTTTGTGATTCCAATCAACAAAAAGGTAGAAAAGGAGAAGAGAGATGAATAAACTGGTGGTATTGATGGCTCTCCTGCTCTGCGCTTCAGGATGCAAGTTCATTCCTCTCTATGAACTTGAGGGCAACGTAGTGCTGGATATCGACTATCAGCTTGAGCAGCAGGTCTTTGTCCGCGAGGGTTTCGATCCCGACAATGTCCCTTCCTTCAATGAAAAAGTCCACGGCAAGATGCCTGAGAACATTCAGGTGCTCTTCTATGAATCCGAGACCCACGAGATTGTCGTGAACCAGTTTATGGAAGCAGAGGGTGGTTTTCTGGATGTCCCCGTCGGCAAATATGATGTTCTGATATATAGTCTCGGAACCAGGGTCACCCGCACGGAGGGCTCTGCCCGAAGCAGTGTCCTTGCTGCAACGGATAGGACGCGCAATTACGAACTGGGTTCGGGCATTTTCTCGATAACCGAGCCGGACCACCTCTACACCGCCAGAATCGAAGGTGTTGCGGTAGGTCCCGTCGAGGATGACATACATACTTTCACCTATATAGATACGACCGCCTGCAGCATTCTTGACACCTGGACCTTGGAGATGATTGACGTGGAGGGTCTGGAGAACATTGCAGCCTGCGAGGCGTTCCTCTCCACTCAGGAAGGAAGGGAATTCCTATGGGGCAGCAGGGAAGGCAACCAGCCCAGCTCCGTCAAGATGAGCATCCGACCCGACTTCCAGACGGGGAGGCTCTATTCCATATTCAACACTTTCAGCAGATATATGGACTATGGCCAGAAGGTGAAATTCAATCTTCTTGTCACAAACAAAAGCGGAGATAAATACCTCTTCGACTTCGACGTGACCGACCAGTACGACGACCCCGACAATGAGGGGCACAACATAGTGATAAGCGAAAAACTTACAATTCCGGAGGGTGACGGTTCGGGAGGCTTTGTTCCCGTGGTCGATCCCTGGTGGGAACCTGAAATAATAACCAACTGACAAATAACAAACATATATATAATCAATTAATTAAACCATCACAAAACCATGATGAAAAAAGTATTACTCTTGTTTGCGGCTGCGACACTTCTGGTGTCCTGCGCGAAGACCATCGACATCGTCGATGAGAAGGACAAACCGACAGATCCTTCGCAGGATCCTGTCAAGGAATTGACGCTCAATACGTACGCCAATCTTACCAGAGCAATTGCGGAAGGCACCAGAGTCCCGACTGACAACTTCATCGGCCTTCTTCCCCGCTTTTTCTCTGAAACTGAAACTGAAAAAAGCGGCACTGACTTTGAAGGTTCCAACAACCTCACACAGTTCGGCTATGATTCTAGACGTGACGTTTGGGCGGGTTTGAGTAAATTCAAACCGAATCCCATGGATACCACCGGGCTTTCGGAATCGCTTGAGACCAAGGGCCTTATTGAGGATTTCCAGAAGAATAATTTCAACTTCAATCCTTTCTACTGGCCCGGAGGAGACCGTGTGGCTCTGGACTATGTCGCCTACTCCTACTGCAATCTGTTGAAAATGCTGATTTCAGTGGTGGATCATTATTTAAGTCCACTCGCTTTGGAAGGACAAAGTGTGACTTCTGCCCCCGTCGTTTTTGAAATTCTTGATTACCTGGCAGTGGCTGACCCCTATCCGGTCAATGCCAACAGATTGGATATCTGGTACCAATATACCATTATGAACGCCCTGAGTTATGCGTTGAATTTTGCTTTTACCGACGGTGCAGTCATTGATCCCATTGCTTTGGGAATTATCGTTGCTCTTGACAAGATTGTTGAAGATGCGCAGAACGTCAATCCTCTGATAAGTATGGAGAACCTTGATATGCTTGTAAAGACTGTTCTTCCTGACATTATGAAGAAGATTGCGGAAAGGGGAAAAGAACCGGAAGAAGCAAAGGCGGAAGAGGATAAAACAATACTGAAATCGAAGGCCGCATCTTCGAAGTTAGAAGACGAAATTCCGAAGGAACTTCTGGAACTTTTGGGACAATCGACGGTGGATGCGGTTCAGTTCGTCGTGGATTATGTCTATGCATACGAAAAAATGACAAAAAATAAGGGAAATGACAAGCTGACCGATGATGAAGTTAAAGAAATTATGAATGAAGCTTACTTCATCTTTTTGACCAAGTGTGCCGCCATCAGCAAATACATTCAGGATGACCTCCTGTATGCCCACGACAGGAGCGTGAAGAACAACGACGGCTCTGTCAAGGCTGTTTTCAATCACGCCAAGTCCTGGGTCAAGGTTATTGTGAACAATAAAAGCAAAAAGAATGACCTCTTTGTCGCCGGCGTGGCCTTTGAGGACGTGCATACCGGTGGTACCCTTGTCATTGACAACAGCAAGTCCACCCCCGAAACCTACTGGGACTTTACTGCTAAAAGACAGTCTAGTCACGAATATGATTATTATGATAATGAAAGTTCCGATGAGCCCGGCGATGAAAATTCATTCGGCATCAGCTTTGACCCGTATGAGCAGGCCGGTACAATCACCAAGGCTGCCAGCTCCGGAGCTGCTGACTCTCCCCTCGGCGACGAGACAATGCAGATGTTGATAGGTTTGGCCGAAGAAATGGATTTGGGTTTGGACGAGAAGGATGTGAAGGAGATAGTTAAAACTCTGTTCGGCAGTGGCCTTATTCCCGATACCTATTATGTGCCTGCCGAATGCTACGGCCCTGCCGAAAGGATAGATACGATTTCCGTTGATGGAGGAAAAGCATTGAAATTCACTTGCCTGAACAGCAGCAATCCGATTAGTGATGTTCTGGGACTGGCTAATAATTTGGGCGGAGTTATGTTCCCCGCTCAGCAGCCCGGACAAATCAAGATATCCTATTATTCTTGGGAGAATGAACATCAGATGCGTGGAACAAGTGGAACGAAGAGTAATAAAACTCTCGACACCCTTGAGATGTTCAGTTCCCTCAAATATCTGGACAAGAAACTTGATAATGAAAGTTTACACGTGGTGTCGCTGAATCTTCCCCGTACCCCCTGGAAGATGGGTAAGGAATATATCTATGTGATCAACATTTCAGACAATGAGTTGACAATTGACGTTACAGAGCAGGATTGGGAAGTCGAACCTGTGACTCCTTTCAACGGGCCGGATGTACCCGGTGGAACTTCTCCGATGAGGCAGGGAAGCGATATAAGTTCATACTTTACTGTACAGAAGTAATATGAGGAATATTCAATAAACAATGAGGAATTTTAAAATGAAAAAGAATATTATATTGGCAGTTGTGGCTGCATCTGCGCTGCTTCTCTCCTTCTCCTGCACAAAGCAGGATGAAACTCCTTCCAAAACTTTCAAAGCCGTTATTGAGCGGGAACTGACAAAGACAACGGTAGGCGATCTCGATGAAAAAGGATATCCCATTTCGTGGAGCGCCGGTGACAAGGTCAGGATTAACGATGCAACCTATTCTGCTGTGCCTGACAATAAAGACCCGAAGACAGCTAAACTTGAATTTGTCGATGGTTCCATACGCGAAGCTCCATATACTGCTGTTTTCCCGGAATCTCTCTACAACAGCGAGAAAAAGGAATATGAATTTCCCCGGGTTCAGAAATATGAAGAGGGCAAATTGAACGCCCCGATGGCTGCCAAAAGTAAGGATGAAGAACTTTATTTCAGCACCATCTGTGCGGTTATCTGTTTTGAACTTACAGGACAGGGTACTGTCAGGCAGATAGAAATCACGTCTGACGGCGGACTGTCCCTTTGCGGGCCGTTCAATATGAACAAGGATTTTCAGTATGATGGTATGAAAACGCCTATGTGTGATTTCGATTACATCACTCTGGACTGTGGAAAAGGTGTTGAACTTGATAAGGATGTACCCAAGAAATTCTATATCAGTCTTCCTCCGGGACAATACCCTGCGGAAACTTTAGACATCCGATTCTTTGATTACAATGGTAAATGGGGTCACTTTGCACTCAAAAATGAAGGTAATTGGATTAATCTTGATCAGAATATGTTGTACAGTTTCCACTGTTATGTGAAATTTATATATGATCCGGAGTATGACCCTCATTATCACTCTACAGACCCGCACAGTGTGAACTAATTATATTATAGGTAAGTATTATGAAATCTACATATAAATTTTTATTGGCAGCGTTTGCTGCAACAGTGGCTCTGGCATCCTGCACCAAGGACGTTGCCACTGACAGGCAGGATACCGACCCGCAGGGCGGCCTGCGTAAAATAGCTGTTTCCTTCGGCACTCCTACCAAGACATCTCTTGGTGATGATGGGATTACCCCCAAGTTTGAGGGAGGAGAAGAAATTCTGGTCGCAGATGAATCAGGTAAAACAAAATCCGCTATTGTGAAAGTAGGAGAGAGTGAAGCATACTTCGAAACATCTCTGAAAGGCGATCTGACTGCTGTCTATCCTGCTACCGCAGCCTTAGTAAATTCCGACGGCACGCTCAACTCATCTGAATTCAGAATTCAAGAAAATCAGACAGGGCTGTTTAAAGATGCCAATATTGCCTCCGGCCAAAGTGTGGGTGATAAGATTGAATTTAAGGGTCGGACCGCAGTTCTGAAGTTCTATGTCGGTCCTGAGATAGGTGTGACGAAACTGCATATCAATGCTGTCGATACGTCAACCGCGAGTAGTAGTTGGCGCTTAACAGAAAGCGGTAACGATATAGAGGTTGAATTAAATGAATTCAAGAAGGAAACAGGCGGGAAAGGTCGGGTCTGCTATGTTGCCGTACCCAAGATTCCTTCGACTGTAAAAATGACTGTCGATAGTTACACAACCACACAGACTTCGGCACCAGAGACACCGGTGACAAGAGTTTACAGGAATTTTGCCCTTGATGAAAATCAAATGGTTAACGTTTTCATCCCTTACTTTATAAATTTCGAGACGATTAATCAGAAATGGGCTTACTGTAATGTCGGTGCATTCCTGCCGGAAGAATCCGGGTACTACTTCTTCTGGGGTGATTGCACAGGTTGCTATTATGGTGCTAATTGTTGGTTTTTCGCTGAAGGTAGGTCGGAGTGGGAATTTACGGATGAGAAGTATAAGAGAACAAATGGGTATACTTTGAGTGGAAATATACCCTTGACCGAAGTCTGTGATGCCGCGCGATATGCTTGGGGAGAAGGATGGCGTATGCCCACAAAGGAGGAGGCTTCAACGTTGGCGAAATCTATGAAGTCTGAAAATGGAATGAAAATACGGTGGGGCTCTGAAAATAATGATGGGCTTTATATAATAGATAGAACTGGTAGTACCTTGGTCTTTCCTGCTTGCGGCTACGGAGCAGGTTCCACGTTGGAGGGTTCCACTGTAGGCAACCCTACGGGTTATTATTGGACTTCAACATTTATTAGCGAAAATTCTGCATCGAGTTTCACTTTTAGTAAAAGTTCTGCTAGTCAGACCGACTTTGATAAAATCATTACCCTTATTTCTGCAGAGCGGTTCAAAGGTTTGCTTATCCGTCCTGTCTATGATTCTCCGAATGACCCCGTTATTCCTCCCGTTGGCCCTGATGAACCCGGCGACGATGACCCCGACGAGGGTATGACATTCAATGAATTGATAGAACACGGAGAAAACATTTAGTAATAAAGCACAATCACTATGAAATCAACATATAAATTCATATTGGCAGCCCTCGCCGCAACCGCGGTGCTGGCAGCCTGCACCAAGGACCCCGTCCCCGGTAAGTCTGACTCGGACTCCGCCGTCACCTACCGCACAATCACAGTCTCCTTCGACACCCCTACAAAAGCAATCCTTGACGGTGCGAAACCCAAATTTCAGGCGGGGGATACTATACTTCTATCCGATGGAGCCGCTCTTGACACCTGCGTGGTTAAGGTGACGACGGCTGGCGTTGCGGCAATCGAGACGAAGTTGGTAGGAAAGAAGCTGACGGCTGTCTATCCTATGAAAGCCGTGAGAAATACTGCCCTGAATGGTAACCCGGATGATATTGCTTCAGAACCGTTGATTCCCACAAAACAGAGCGGTAGATTTTCTGATGCAAATATCTGCACGGCAACGACAGGAGAAGATGGAAAAACCGACAAATTGCAATTTAAAAACGTTTATCCCATCCTGAGGTTCTATGTGGATTCCACCATTGCGGTAAGATCCATTAAAATTGAGTTAGCGAAAGCTTCGGGTGCTTATATCGCGCTTGATACGGCGAAAACTAGCGATGACGAGGACCGCACCATTATCGTGGACGCAGGTGAGTTAGGCACATTGGACAAAGTTACTGGGGAGAGAGTCTGCTATGTTGCAGTACGTAATCAAGTGCCTGCAAGTGGTCTCACGTTTACGAGCGAAACAAAAACTCAGGGCACGGTGGTAAGAAAATCCCCGAGTCACTATACCCTTTACACGGAGTTTATCTACAACGCCTTCATCCCGTACTACATAGATGTGGACGGTCAGAAATGGGGCTACTGCAACGTCGGTGCCTTCTACCCCGAAGACAAGGGCGAATATTTCGCCTGGGGCGAAACTAAAGGTTATAAGTGGGATGCCATAGGGCAGTCGTTCCCAGAGCTGTCTGAAGACGGTCAGCTAAAAACACACTATTTCAACTGGGCAAGTTATCAGTACAATGACCATAAAGAATCTTTAGATCCGGGATGCATTAGTTCAGCTGGGCATGACCGATGGCCGGGCGGATCCCTTATATCAGAATATGATGCAGCTGCGTGCGCTTGGAAAGGTAATTGGCGTATGCCGACAAAGAGTGAGACGGAATTCTTGTTAAAAGTGTTAACCAAAGCCGATTCAACAGGCGTTATGGCTGGAAAATTAAAAATACCATATAGTGGGTTTGGCCTTCAAAATGTGCTTAGTAATGAAAAATTAGAAACAGAAGGTTACATTTGGACAAAAACATCAGAGTACAATGCTTCTGCTTGTGCCTTTACTTTTTCGTGCGTTAATGATGGTTCTGTATATAAAATCAACACCATGGAGGTATCCGGCAAGGATCTTTGTCTAGGTTATCCCATCCGCCCCATCTATGATGAGACAATGAGTGGGGGCGATGCTGTCAGCTTGCAAATCAGCCCCTACACCGACGGTAAGACCCTCTGACCCCGTTTTCGCACACCCGCGAACCGACGCCAAACCGAATGCAATCGAGCTTGCTCGAATTGCTGAGGTGCGAAGGAGGAAAAGCCCGAAGGGGTTAGTCACTCGCGGGTGTGCGAATCGAAAGCGGGATTAAAAGTGCGGTTTTTCATCCGCTCGCGTTAAAAATGAAGCCGACGGGATTGAAATTGCCTGTTTTCATCCCGCTACGATAAAAATAGACTATAAAATTGTTATTGAAATGACAAAATCATCTTTCCGACTCATCTTCGCAGCCCTCGCCGCCACCGCGACGCTGGCAGCCTGCACCAAGGAAATCACCCCCCCCAGTTTTGAAAATGACAAGGTAAATCCTGCCGCTGAAGGCACCCGCGTCATCGCCGTCTCCTTCTCTTCGCAATCGCAGACCAAGACAACCCTCGAAGGCTTCCAGCCGAAGTTTGTGGGCAAGGAAGTGATAAAGGTATCTAATGGAACGAAGAGCGAGAAATGCGAGGTGAAAGTTGACGGCGATGGCAATGCAACGTTCACCACAAATCTTGAAGGTCCTCTCAAGGCTGTATATCCGGCTGATGCTGCGGTTATGAATGGAGAGGACATAAGTGGAGTTCAGGTCAAAGCCAACCAGTCCGGCACATTCGCCGACGCCAACATCTGTATGGCGAAGGACATCACGAATGAGGCTGTCTTCGAGAACAAGACAGCCGTTCTTCGATTCTACGTGGGTTCGGAAATAGAAGTGACCTCCGTCACGTTGGAAAGCCTTTCGGAATATTTTGCCCCGAGCATAGGGCAAAAAATCACTGTTGAGGCTTCCGGGGGAAAGAAATTGTATGACCAGATGCCTGATAATCAAGACAGGAGAATCTGTTATGTCGCAGTTCCGTATGGTGGGTACGAACAGCTGACAATTACCACCGTTGCGAAAAATCAGAAACCGGAACCGAAAAAGTTGATAAAATGCAGTCTGTCCGCCGGAAGTATGTACACCGTCTTCATCCCGTACTACATAGATGTGGACGGTCAGAAATGGGGTTACTGCAACATCGGTGCATTCCTCCCCGAGGAGCCGGGTGACTATTTTATGTGGGGCGAGGTGAAAGGACACAAATTTGCTAACGGAGAGTTTACAAACTTCCCTGCCACTAACCCCGATCAGGTTAGATATACCGGTGGTTGGGATAGTTCGAAAGGTTTTTCCGAAGATAATGCTCCATTTTATGAAGATTCGGGGAAGTACAATAAATATGATTATAAAGATCAGGCGGCTCCCGAAGACGATGCTGCTTCTGCCAATTGGGGCGGGAAGTGGCGTATGCCTACCAGTGTGGAGTTTGATTATGTCATAAAGAATGCTGTTCATGTCAACGGTGGAGGTATTTCCCTTGGCTCTCTTTTCTTCCCTGCGGCAGGCACAGGAGATGGTGTTATTCGCTCTAATTTCGGACAAGGATCTTCTTACTGGTCAAATACAATCGCGAGCGGCAGTAATCTGGCAGACGCTTTGGAATTTTATTCATTTGTAGATGAGGATGGTAAAGTTGAAGAAAAAATCCTCAAAGGTTTTCCGGAGAGGTATTTAGGCCTCCCCATCCGTCCCATCTACGGCCCCGCCCCGACCCCGACCGAACCCGATTATGTCGAGATGAAGATGGGGACAGGCGATGATACTTACACTCTCAAGTGGCGCAAGATGAACCTTGGTGCAACCACTGTTGCAGGTAGCTACGAGACCTGTTGCGGTGACTATTACGCCTGGGGTGTAACAGAACCATATTATGAGACGAAAACGTGGAGTGAGGGAAAACAGCAATGGGATAGAACTGGATTTGAATGGAAGGATATTGCAGTATGGCAAGATCAGGACGGTGATGAAGTCTCTGGTTACAGACCGGAGGTTTATTATCAAAACAGTGATATCCCTGCTCACGAAGAGCGAATTTGGAAAGACGAATATGAATGGAATCCGGCTCCTTATGACGATACCAAAAAACTGAAGCAGGACTATGATGCTGTCGCTCAAGCAAACATCGGTGACGGCTGGCGCATGCCGACCATCGGGGAGTTTAACGACTTGTGTAAAGCGTGTAGTGGAAATGATGACGGTTCTCCGGAGCTGTCAGAGATTACATCATCCACACCGGGCAAAGGTATCTACGCGTTATCTGCAGACCAGGAGTTTCTTCCTGAGTATAAGGGCGTAGCCGGGCTTCTTCTTTGTGATGGCGAAAGCAGGTTGTTTTTTCCTACAGCAGGTATAATCGAGGACAGTAAACATTTTCTTGGAAAAGATGAAACTTTGTCTGGCTTATATTGGTCGAGCACTTACTCTAAGGAGTTTGAGGCGAACTGCTTTGCTTTTAATATCGGTACTTACGAGGGAGTTAATCTGCAATATCCATACGACCGTCACTACGGCTTCCCCATCCGTCCCGTCTCAGATTGATTTTCGCACACACGCGAGTCACTCGCGTCTGTGCGAAGATTTTGTTATTTGAGTGGAAATGTGTATTTTTGCAAGGTTGTATGCATTTGCATTTATGAAAGCATCTTTCAGGTTCATCATTGCAGCCCTTGCCGCCACCGCGGCGCTGGCAGGCTGCACCAAGGAAATCACCCCCCCCAGTTTTGAAAATGACAAGGTAGCCCCGGCCTCCGAAGGCTCCCGCGTCATCGCGGTGTCATTTGGCAACCAGACTAAAACAACCCTCGGCAACGACGGCCTGACGCCGAAGTTCACAGCCGGTGATGCCATCCTGCTGGTCGCAAATCAGAAAACCCAAGGGGCTGTCCCTGAT
>JAZLIS010000071.1:0-2648 GCA_045617505.1 Bacteroidales bacterium
CGGTGTGCCAAAACCGTTGGGAAAGTGGACTCTGCCCCAAACAGGAGGGGAAAAAGGTGAAATGCGCCGAGTGCCAGAACAAAAACTGGCCGTCGCTGAATTCATCCGTTTTGATGCAGCATATGACCGGTAAGCGCGAGGATTGCGGAGACGTTGTCGGTGTGTATGTGATGTTGAAAGAAGATACCTGCAGGTTTATAGTGTTTGATTTCGACAACCATAATGAAGAATTGGAGGCGTCCAAAGAATGGCAGGAGGAAGTTGATGCATTGCGTAGAATCTGTTCTGCCTGCGGTATTGATTGTCTGGTAGAACGCTCACGTTCTGGGAAAGGGGCGCACGTTTGGATATTTTTCGACGAGGCTATTCCTGCCGTAAAAGCGAGAATGTTCGGCAATGCCCTTATCACCAAAGGGGCCGAGCTTGTGAGTCTGAGCAATTTCCGCTACTATGACAGGATGCTGCCGATGCAGGATTTTCTGCCGGAAAATGGTTTGGGGAATTTGATTGCCCTTCCGTGGCAGGGTCAGGCGATGAAAAATGGGAACACTCTCTTCGTGGATGAACAATGGCGTCCTCTGAGGGACCAGTACAAGGCTTTGACTGAGGTGCGCAAACTTTCGCTTCAGGAAGTGGATGCCTGTATCGACGAGTGGTGTCCGGACAATAATCCTTACGTGAAACTGCAGGAGGATACCGATGAAGAACCAAAGGAACGGGAATTATTCTGTGAAAGGAAAGATTTTCATTCTTCCGATTCATCCCGCATGGTCCGGATTACCATGGAAAATGGGTTATATATCAATAAGAATGGATTGAAACCGCGTTTGCAGAATGCAATGAGAAAACTGGCGGCTTATTCTAATCCTGAGTTTTATTCGAAACTTGGGCAGGGCTTCCCCACGCAGGATATTCCGAGAATTGTTTATTGCGGCTATGACGATGGTGATTATATTGTTCTGCCTCGCGGTCTCCAGACATCCTTGACCGATGCATTGACTGACGCTGGAATTCAATATGATTTGATGGACAGAAGGCAAGTTGGGAGAAAGGTTAATGTACATTTTACCGGGGAATTATATCCGGAGCAGATGGATGCTGCCGAAAAATTGTTTGCTTATGATAACGGAGTATTGCATGCGGCTACATCCTTCGGGAAGACTGTAGTAGGGGCATATCTAATTGCTCAGAGAAAGGTCAATACCCTTGTGCTTGTGCATAATGTAGAGATAATGAGTGGATGGGTGAAGGCACTTGAACAGTTTCTGCAGATTGATGAACAGCTACCGGAATATACTACTCCTAGCGGGAGAATCAAACATCGGGAATCTTGTATTGGCACGTTCAGTTCCCAAAAGAACGCTCTATCTGGAATTGTTGACGTTGCAATGATAACCTCACTCGGAAGGGATGATGCAGTCAACCCGATTGTCCGGAATTACGGGATGGTGATTATGGATGAATGCCATCACGCTGCAGCATATACTTGCGAGTCTGTGCTACGGGCATTGACTGCCAAGTACGTGTATGGATTTACGGCCAATCCGAAGCGTGGGGACGGGCAGGATAAAAAGATTTTTATGCAGTTGGGCCCAATCCGCCATAGGTATACTGCATTGGAAAGGGCTGAGAAACAGGGGATTGGTCACTATGTATATCCGCGTTTCACGAGGGTGGTGGATGTGTCTGAAAAGCTTAGTATCAGCGATGCTTTCGGCCTGGTGTCCGGCAGCGAAATGAGAAATCTGCAGATTGTCGCCGATACCGTCGAGTGTGTGAAAATGGGGCGCACTCCGATTGTAATGACCAAAAGAAAGGAACACGCGGCAAGGCTGTATGGGATGCTAAAAGGTGCGGCAAAACATGTATTTCTGCTTCAGGGAGGCGGCAGTCTGAAAGAGCGGGAATTGCTCCGGAATCAGATGGCTGCAGTCCCGAAGGATGAAACAATGCTTGCGGTAGCCATCGGCCAGTATATTGGGGAGGGATTCAATTATCCAAGACTTGACACACTTCTGTTGGCGATGCCCATTTCATTCGAGAGCAATGTCGAACAATACGCAGGCCGTCTGAACAGGGATTACGACGGCAAGAAAGATGTGATAATATTCGACTACATTGATCAGTATGTACCTATGTTGGAGCGGATGTACCATAAACGGCTCAGGACATACAAGCGCATTGGATTTGAGATTTGTTCTCAAGTGGCTGATCGGCAGGTTGTGGAGAATTCCATATTTGACTGGCAGAATTATTCGGATATATTTGACAGGGATGTCGCTTCCGCTAAGTCGGAGGTGGTAATAAGCAGCCCTGGGCTTGGATCGCGAAAAGTTTGGAGGTTTATTAAAGAGGTGGCACCGCTTCAAGAAGGGGGTGTGCGCATTGCTGTTCTGACTCTTTCTTCATCGGAATATCCAGACGATGCCGCCGGCCATCAAGAAGAATTGATCGGTTCACTTCGCGCAGTCGGGATTACAGTTCGGTGCTCTGAAAGATGCAAGGAGCATTTTGCCGTGATTGACAATGCCGTTGTCTGGTACGGTAGCATGAATCTGCTCTCAAGGGAGAAGGAAGAAGACAGTATGATGAGGCTTGAAAATGTTTTGATCGCTCAGGAACTGCTGTTGAAATGGGCAGAATGGCCG
>JAZLIS010000072.1:0-6389 GCA_045617505.1 Bacteroidales bacterium
GTCATTTCCTTGGCCCTTATGCTGTCCACAATATCAATGTAAGGTTTCATGGCCTTGTAGTCGGAGTGGCCGGTCCATTTCATCACGACGTTCGGAGCAATTCCACGGGAAAGAGCGTTGACGATGAAGGTGCGGCGGCCGGTGTGGGTGCCGACAAGTTTACAAAGTTCCTTAAGGTCCCTGTTCATCGCTGGTTCTTGATGACGGGCAGCACTTTGTTTCGGGGAAATCAAAATCCTTGTACTTGTCCAGCAACACTCTGGTGACCTTATTGAGGTCTATGGATATATTGTCCGCAGTCTTTACCGTCGTTACTTCAATGTTGTCTCCCTTGACGTCATTACGTCTAAGATTGTAAACGTCCGAGTGCCTGAGTCCGGAGAAGCAGCAGAAGAAGAAAACATCACGGACGGCCTCAAGATAAGACTTGTCCTCAGGTATTTCGTAATCCCTGATTCTGGAGAGTTCCTCTTTTGTCAGATAGATCACTTTCTTCTGGGTGAGCAACTTTCTATGAAGGATATTTAAAGGTTGTTCTTAAAAAAACTGTCCAGCGTAGAGATTTATTATCTCTCCAACATGAACAGTTCCCCTTTTACATAATCCACTCTTTCCTGTGCAAAATCATACCCATTACTGCCCGGTCTGGCTATTTTTAGATATTTCTCATACCATTCAAGAGCCATCTTATAGTCTTTCTTCTGTTCATAGCAGTAAGCGATGGTGGAAAGGGCTGAGATGAATTTCGGATTGTAGCGGTATGCCTCCTTGTAGTGCATAATCGCCTCTTCCCAATTGTCCTGACGCATATAATAGCCGCGACCGTATTGCTGATGAATGCGGGACAATGCTATGTTGTCGGGCTGCAGCATCTCCAGCGCCTTGTCCAACCAGGGTTTCACTTCCTTATTGAAAGACTTGTATGAGTCCGCCTCTACAGAGGCAATGGAGATAGCCAGATTGACATCGCTGGAATCAATCTGCCAGGCTTTCATCAATTCTTCGGAAGCCCTGTACATCACATTCGTCTGCCAGTAGCTCTGGCCCAGATAGAAATGCACGCCATAACTGTCATTGCCAAGCCTGTTCTGCTGCTCAAGTACATCAATGGCAGAATCATAATCGCCTTTGCAGTAGAGAGCAAGCCCTTTTATCGGCGCGACAGTCATATTGTCCGGATCAAGTGCGAGAAGCGAATCGGACAACGCTATCACAGCATCGTAGTCCTCCCTGCCAAGATATATCTTCGCCACCTTGCTGACCACCGATTCATTTAGAGGTTTCTTCCGTAACGACATGTCATAATAGACCAGAGCGGAGTCATACTGTTCCATCTGATTGAAGGAATCCCCGACTAGGGTGGCGATGTTTGTGATGGTGTCACGTTGTAAGATTGCCTTTCCGGTTGATGCGGCCTGAGGATATTCTTTAAGCCTGTAGGAACATGCCATCTGACGCACCTGATATAGAATTTTTTCCGGAAACTGCTGCGAGAGCAGCATATAAGTGCCAACTGCGCCTTCATAGTTTCCATTCTGAAAATGGCAATCAGCAAGTTCCGCGAACACGTCCTCGTCGAGAGTCTCCGGCTTGACAAGCGTAGACAGCAGTTCTATCGCCTCGTCAGTTTTGTAGATGTTTTTCAGGGCTCTCGCTTCCCTGATGATGTTCTGACGTCGTGTGAGACTGTCCGGTTCTTGTGCCACTGCCACAAATGGCAGCAGCACTAGAACTAGACATAATATAGTGCACCGTTGCATTTACTCTATCGTGAAAATGATTGGAAAAGCGTATAATACAGGCACTGGATGTCCATTCTGCTTTCCTGGAGTCCAGTCAGGACTCTGGCTGACGACACGGATTGCCTCCGCGTCCAATGCGTCATCAATCCCTTTGATGAGATTTACATCTGTGACTTTTCCTTCGGCACTGATGGTGAAAGATACCAATACCCGTCCCTGGATACCTGCCGATTTTGCACTTTCCGGATAGACCAACCTTTCGCACACCCATTTTGAAAATTCATTAGCACTCTGTCCGTTAAACAGAGGCTTTTCTTCCAGATCCTGAAACGGAACAGCTTGTACTTCATTAGCTTTAGTCTCGATCTCCGATGTATGGAGACTATCGTCTTCTTTTAAATCATCAGTTTGATTTGTGCAAAAGCACAGGGCACCAAAAAGTACAGGGAGACATAGGATATATCCCAATCCAGCCCATTTGTTTGTTCTTGACATTTGCATCATTGTGATTCGATTTTTGAGTTTGGTGTGATTGAAGCCGTTGGCCAATTGGAAACGCTGGGTTCCCACAGCTTTTTTCACAAGGAGTAATTGATATTGTGTAGCATCGATGCCTTTGTTAATGACAGTTTCATCGGCTTCGTACTCGTGGAGCATCTTAAGTTCCGACCTGATTATCCAGACAAGGGGATTGAACCAGTGCAGGACAGTGACGGCCGAAAAGAATAGCAGGTCCACCGAATGACGGCATTTGACATGTGCGATCTCGTGCTGCAGAATCACGGGGTTATTGATATAATCCTCCCGGCTTATGACAATATTGCGAAGGAAACTGAAAGAAGGAAAGTCGCTGTCGACTATCGAAATCCTTCCTTCATGCGTTCCAATAGACTTGTTTTGATGTATGACGACCAATGTTTTCACTAGGGAAACCAGAGTCAGGATGAACACAACAGTTGCACCGGCAAGATAAAGACCGGTGAGCAGGAGAGTCCAGTTGAAAGAAGTGCCTGTTTCCTCCATTGTTTCCCCGGTCACAGTTATCTCGGGGATGACAAGGCGAGGAAGCACTTCCGCTCCGGGTATCATTTCCATGCTGAAGTCCGCCAATGGCAGGAGCATGCAGGTTACGGTACCCAACATCAACGCCATCCTGTTGAAACGGAAGAATGTGGTCTTCCTCATAAACAGAAGGAAGAAAGCGTAGAACAGAATCAGCAGCAAACTGCTTTTAATGATATATGCCAGCATCACTTCTTGTTTTCTATCCGGGCAATCAGGGCCTTGAGTTCATCGAGGTCCATTTTATCCTCCTCCACGAACTGAGAGATCATACTTGTATATGAGTTGTTGTAATATCTGGAAACTACATTCCCTATAGTTTCGCTTCTATAATCCCTTTCAGATACTGCCGGTCGGTATTGGAAAGAGTTAGCCATTGGCTTCCGGGTCACAAATCCTTTTTCCTCCAGGAACTTGACTTGAGTGGCAACGGTATTGTAGTTAGGCTTGGGATCCGGCATTTCCGCCACTATATCGCGGATGAACACATCTCCTTTCTTCCACATGACATTCATTACTTCTTCTTCTTTTGTTGTAAGTTTCTGCATAACTAAGGCATTCTTGTTCACTGCAAATATAGCTATTATTTTTAAATCTCCTAACTTTTTCGGAGTTTAACTAATAATTTAGTGAAATGGAAAACTTGTTCCCAAAAAAGTAATCCCGTTACCATTGGATCAAATCGAGACTGATGCAATATGAATAGCCAGTATTTCCTTCCTGATTATTATGAGTCCTTTTCCAGTCGTAACCTACCGGCCATTTGTTCCAGGAATCTTTCTTGCCGTTTGGTTCAGAGCACCAGATGCTTGGAGTAACAGAGTCCTGAATGCGGACTTCTCCAGGCACTATCCATTCTATGACAACAAATATCCCATCTTCTGGAAACGGCAGTGGATTTTTTATCGGGATAGAATGGACTTTCCGAACATTCAGGTTCAATCTTTCTCCTAAATCATATATGATACCACCATTGATGAGAGACCTTCCGGGAGCACCCGTCATGCTGTCAACGGTGCGCAGGTCCACCCTGAGTTTTGCCATAATCATTTTCCCGTCATCATATGTGGTTCCGTCTGCGAGTGTTACCGTTGCTTGCCGTTTCATCCATACTGAATTCAAGTTCATCTCAATTCCGGTGATTAACGGAATCTTATTCCATTCAGTATTATTTGCGAAATATTCAGCTATACTGTATCCATTACGGCCTCCTTCACATATGGCCCCCTTGTCAGATGCAAAGCCTATATTTCCTTTTCTGTATTTGCCTGAAACGACTATGGCCGGCTGGAGTTCATTAATCAATGGCCTTAACAGAACAGTATCGTCAGTGATATCATATATTGAAACGCTTTTCGGTTCATAAGAAATATGACTGACTTCAAATGATGAGACTCCGTCAGGGATTAATACCGTTCCGGATTCATCGGCATACCGGCCAATATCATCACCAAATATGATATTCGCATATGGGACAGGCATTCCCGAGACTTCATCGAGAATGCGAAGGTTTGTCTGGCAAAATAATGTTGGACACCAGACTATCATAGTGCCGATAATAGTCAGATATTTTTTCATAGATCCGTTTCAACCTCGGAATATAGGAACATCTTTTTGAGATTGAGGACGGCTTTGTCGAAAGACAGCAGGAAGTCATTTCCAAGAGATCCGTCTTCATCGTCTTCCGCCGGGTTGGAACAAGTATGTACGGAAGTTTCGCTCATCAAATACGAGCCACCTTCGGAGAGGAATTCGACATTTTCCATAGTATAGATCTTTTCTTTTGTCATACCTCCCACACCCCCGACGCTTATGGTATCAGCTGCACAAGTATTGACTATCCTTTCCTCGTTCTTATTGAAATAGTTGGAAGACAATGATGTTCTTGTCGCACCCAGGTCAAGCTGGAACTTCAGAGTGTCACAATCCACTACGACATCCATGAAATGCTGCCCCTCATCATTTATTGTTATGTCAGGCTCCATTTCATGTTGAGTGACAGGAAATGTAATGGTCCTGTCCTTGTTGTCGAAGTCCATCTCCCCTGCAAGCCGGAAAAAGTTTGCTCCAAGGACTGCTTTCAAATCCGTGACAGGGTTCTGAACGGATTCGTCAGGGATAATCTGGAACAATATATTTTTGAAAACCATACCACCGATTGATATGGAGTCTGCAATGCCCATCCCGGAATTTGCTTTTCCAACAGTTCCTATCGTAGTGATGCTGGCATCGACAGGTCTGATTCCGTGCTCTCTGGCAAAAGAATCGCTAACTGCACTGTAATATGCACACCCATTGTCAATTATCATCATCTCATCTTTCCCTCCAATATTTACTGGAATCCTTATGAGACAGCCTTTGAATTTATTTTCAAAATACAGGGAGTCAATGGAATAAGGAATGACAATGTCGTTATCGGGCCGTACTGCGGTTTCCTTGGGAAGAGAAGCCAGAGCAGTACAGAATTTCAAGGCCGCATCCTTCTTTTTGTTACGGCCTTGCAATACAAGATACTTGCAGCACTCTATGTAATCACCATCGAGCATGGCATTGGCCCCCATCCATTGATAGATGGCCTTTTTGCTGTTTCTGGAAAACCTGTAATCGTGTAACAGACCGTCAAAGATCTGATTGCTTTCGAGGAATCTGCCATGACGGCTCATGTCCAGGGCCTCGGAAACCAGAGAATCAACAACAGCCTGTTTGTCAGTATTTGCAGCAAAGACGGTGGCGCTTTGATGAAAAGCCAGAATTAACAGTAATACGGATAAGATGTTATGGGTACTTAAATTTATCATGATATTTCAATGTCTGCGATTTCTTCAAGGCCTTCTACAGAATTCCGTTTGTTCCGGCAACACAAATCTAAAAAAATCCGCTGGAATTGCACTTTGTCAATAAAAGAAAAAATGTATCTTTACGAATTATGAAATACATTTTCGTTATCAACGGCCGCAACGACAAAGCCTGTTTCCTGGAGGACATCCAGAAACAGATAGACGAGCTGTGTCCCGACGCAATCCAGTACAGAACCATAGGAGTGGGGGACGGAACCCGTTTCGTGCGCACGTATTGTGAATTCCATCAGAAGGAGGAGGTATGTTTCGTCGCCTGCGGCGGCAGCGGGACCGTCAATGAGGTCGGCGCCGGATTGATAGGATACGAAATGAAAAGTATGGCCGTCCTGGCATACGGTACGACCAACGACTTCACGAAATATTATCCCGGAAGAGACCACAAGTCGTTGCGTGACATAATCCAGAACGGCGAGACAGTCAGGATAGACGCAATCAGATGCAATGACGACTATTCATTCAACGTCATCAATATAGGATTCGATTCCAATGCCGCATATGAGACGAACCTGTATCTTGAAGCCGGGGTTAAAAACGGATATCAGCGGGGTGTCCTGAAGTCTATTCTGACCAGCCGCTTCAACAATTTCAAGGTGTTCGTGGATGGAGAGAAGATTACGAAGGGCCTGACATTGCTTTGTACCGTTGCGAACGGGCAGTATTGCGGAGGAACGTTCAGGTGTGCCCCCCGTGCGAAGAATGACGACGGTCTCATGGAGGTCTGTCTGAT
>JAZLIS010000073.1:0-3570 GCA_045617505.1 Bacteroidales bacterium
GGGGCTGTGAAAAAACTCATTTGCCAATCTTCGGCTTCTGTATTTTTATAGTAAAACTGCCCAATAAACTGGCAATAGAAATACCGGTTTATTGGGCAGTTTATGTTTGGTGGATCTGTGGAACTTTGTTTTTTCACAGCCCCTTTTTGATGAAACGGGGTGAAATCATGGACGAAAACGCATAGCCGGCAACTACTCACCAATCTTCAATTGGTTGAACTTATCACATCACAGGCACAAAGCATGTAGACAATGTACCACAGAAGGTCATGTCAATACTTTTTCGCACATTTGAGCAGAAAATCTGCGGGTGCAGGCGATACCCTTTGAGCTCGGAGCCACGTAACATGTTTGAGTACGTGGCAAGCAACCACTGCCGCCTGCGGCAGCTTGACCTTGACGGCGGATCGCGCGGCGGGTACAATGAATAAAGGCGGCGGGCATCTTTGCCCGATACCCTCGTCGCCCGTCGCCGCTCCGGAAGCGGCTGCCGCGCGGGCCGCGGTCAAGGTTGGCATCGGAATTGGAGGACCTCAGATTTCAGCCGCTTCCTCCCGTTCCATCGTGTAAGCGAGGTTATTTGATAAGCATGATATAAACCAATAAAGATTATTAGCACTCACTGAAAATCGTAGAAAGCTAATTTATCAATTGCACCTTTTTCATTATAGGCACGACGAATCACTTCAATAGTTCCATCATCGTTCAATTCCTGTTTGGCCGACAGTATCAGCCTTTTCGGTGCGAGCATAGCCGCCAGGTCGCAGTTGTCAAAATACTGCCACAGTTTAGGTATTGTAGTACATGAGCAACAACCCAACGTCTCAAGGGAGCTATCCTTTATCGAAAGCAAAGGACTTCTAACAAATACACCTTCAATTCTATCATCTACCAATGCCGATAGAATCGCCATGATAGCACCTGAGCCGGTTCCGCCCACATTGAAGTTGCTAGTCGAATCGCTACGACTTTCTATATAATCACAAAGACGACTCGTTTCCAATGCAATTAGTCCACCAAGGCTCTCACCAAGTGCTATAGCTACATTGTTGTCTATTCTGTGTGAACACTTGAAGAAAGTCGTTGTTCCTTCATCTGGCCATTCTCGTCTTTCGCCTGTGCCCATAGTATCAGGAAATACGCACAGATAATTCTGATCAGCCATTTGAAACGCAAAAGTACGATTGCGTTCAATGCGCTTGCGTTTTTCTACATCCGCCGCTGATACACATTCATAATCATCTGCCCACACTTCCTCAAACTTACCAGCTCCATCTTCTGGCAGAATAATCAATGTGTCTTTTTTAGCAGGTGCGTCTCTTTTATATAGTATGAATGCCGTCATCCATAATTCAGGAGCAGTACGCAACACAACATGTTCTCGGATATATTTATTCTCAACAATTCGTGTTTCGAAAACGGTACCCAAATGAGGAATCTTCGGTGTCCCTACGGTTTTCATGAGCTCAGAAATCTTAATGCGAGATGCTTTCTGCCACTCATCGAAATTGCCATTTACCGGAAAAGGCATGGACCTCCCATATCTGGTGTATAAATCCATGAGGAGGGGTTTACAAGAGAATTCATTCATTCGTGAGCACCTTCTTCCAATGGCATAGCCAATGTTGCAAATTGTAGCAACCCGTCTCCAGAGCGCAACGTTTGCTCGTCTTCACAATTCCAAGTGGGACATCCGTGTCCACCATCAAACACATTTAAGCTCAACAGATCTTCTTTACCGTACAGACTGAATGCCTTCTGCGTGTCATAGTAAGGAATCAGCATGTTACCCAGACCGGTCTTTCTGCCGTTAAGATAATCTCGGATACCTGCATCTACATGCAATGCCCTCGGTGCTACCAAAGCACCTATGTCCTGACAGTCAAACTTTGGTAATAGACCGGGTACATAGTTACATGAACAATTGTGAGGAAGACCGATATGGGATTCCTTAAACCCATAAAACCACACACTGGTTGCTGTTGCGCACACTCTTGGATCGGCTGCTCCGAAGAAAAGACTCTCGTGCCCTCCACCAGACGTTCCCATTACACCTATCCGTCCATCACAATCTTCACGGGATAGGGCATAATCTGCAACCCGCATTAACTCCATGACTTCTATGCCCAGTATGCAGGTGCCCAGCGCTACTGCCACATTGTTTATTGGATTATCAGCACCAATGTCCATAACATCGCGTGGGATCTCATCAACAAAGTACCGCTCACCAGAACCAAAGGAGTCAAATGCAATTCCGATGTATCCCTTATGTGCCAGCGCAATCAATCCACCAGGGCCTAAAGTTTGTGATTTCAGCAACTTAGAAAGTGGGTCTGAAGGATCACGAGGCTTGAAGCTGTCGACCATTTGATTTTTCCCGCCGTGTCCGAAGGTATGCAACCATACAGGACTTTTCCCACTAGAGTTTTTCTTGTCGGGCAGGATTACCGTCAAAGGTACTCGTATTCCAGGGTATGTAGAAATCGCCACCCTCTCAATTCTGAGTCCATCAAGTTCCCAAGTATCAAGTAATTCCGGTTGCGCCGGGCATTTAGGAAACAGATTAAGTCCTAGTATATCATGAAGATCCCGACGTGCAGAAGTCTGCCAGTTTTCAAATTCCAGTCGTGATTCGGTATGAAAGGGATTTTTTCTTCCCACTTCATCATAGACACCATAGAAATGTTTCATACCAGAGTAATATTGCCGTACTTCTCTAACGCCCATCATTTACACCTCCTTACAAACTCCGGCAGCCGATATGCGGCTGCCGGAACAACTAGAGCGTATTATTCGTAATACTTTTCCCAAATCTCCGTACGCTCTTCGCATACTTCGTATCCATACTGGGTCATGAACTCTTCCACAAGTTCATCGTACAAGGTATCAAACTCATCTTCCTTGCACATATAAACTTTGGTAAAGATGTCCTTGTACTTCTGAATCATCTGTGTAGAATACTTAGCTTCAGACTGGATCGGTTCAGGCCAGAAGGGGAAGAACCAAGGATCCTGACGGCGATCGGTCAGAGCCTGCTCATACTGAATGGCAGCCTGCGGATCACTGTAAGAAACGGTCTGCGCAATTTTGTTGAGTTCTTCGTCACCATAATCCAGACCGTTGGAGAAGAATACCATCGACTGGGAAGAGGCACCAGTGACACCACGATCTTCGCCCATATAACCATTGTTAGCAATAATGATACCCTGATCGTTATAATACCATCCCTTATCTTCTCCGTATGCACCAAACATAAGGTTCTTCATTACATCAGGATTGGCAGCGATCCAGTTCATGTATTCTTGCGTACTGCTGTGTGGAGTGTAAGGCGCACAAAGTAACTTATTAGTCCATCAATGTGAGGAAGCTCCTCAGGATGATCAAACGAGACATCGAGGACATTATGTGGGAGGAGAGAATGGAGGAGAAACCTTTCGAAGCCGAGGAGACCTATAACAACAATACATGAATTCATCCACGGTGTTTGAAACCATACTACTCCCAGACAGACAGTCATTTGAGTGTCTGTCTGGGAGTAAACGGCCTCTGTAGAATTACGCCACTCTCAAA
>JAZLIS010000074.1:0-46821 GCA_045617505.1 Bacteroidales bacterium
CAAGGCCATCCGCATACTAAAGACTGGGAACAGAGCCATCAGCGTGATGAAGTACGGGCTTGAGCACATAGCCAGCGTGCTTCTGAACCCTCTCAGGCCCCAGCCATTCGATATTTTTAAAATTTTGTCATGTGCTTAAAACAAATTTAATAAATTATCCTTTTATCTGGATATTGAATCCTTCTTCAAGCAGGGGGGCGACCATATTTCTCATCTCCGACTCCGTGAATTTGGTCAGGGTCTCGTCGGGGGTGGGCCGGTCGATTGTATAGACCATTATCTGCCGCGGCCTCAGAAGCCTGACTATATCCATCCAGCCGTCAAGCACCTCCGGCGACGATGAATCGAAAACGGGGCTGCGGAGGAACATAGTCTGGAGGATGAAATTTCCTTTGAACTTCCTCAATGCCTCTACGACCCCGGCCACATCGTAACCCGGGGCCGGGTTGTTTATCAATGTCGCAAGTCCGTTGGTCGGAGCATCGATTTTCATTATCGGGTTATCCACCTTGCATAGGGCGGCGAAAATCTCGGGGATATGTACGAGGGTAGCGTTTGAGAGGACGGAGACAGTGGCCGCAGGACAATAAATGTCGCGCAGTGAGAGCACGTCATCCACTATCTCCGGGAATCCGGGGTTTAATGTAGGCTCTCCGTCACCGCTGAAGGTGATGGAGTCAATCCGGACTCCATTTCCGGCCAGACTTTCCAACTTGTCCTCAAGCGCCGAATGGACCTTCTCGGGAGAGGGCAGGAGAGTGTCATCCCGCCCGTCCCTGTTCCATCCGCATTCGCAGTAGATGCAGTCAAAGTTGCAGATTTTTCCATTGACAGGCAGCAGATTGATTCCAAGTGAATTTCCGAGCCGCCTTGAATGAATGGGTCCGAATACGGTCTCTTCCCTCAGCATCGCCTAATCGTTTAAGGTCACCAGATTCCTGTCACCGAAGCCGTTATCGACACGGCTGCAGGCAGGCCAGAATTTATTCTCTCTGAGCCATTCGAGCGGATATGCCGCCTGAGCCCTGTTGTAGGGATGACTCCAGTTGTCGGAACATACCTCTTCCGCTGTGTGGGGTGCCATCTTGAGGGGGTTGTCGTTGGCATCCAACTCACCGGACTTGATTTGCTCACACTCCTTGACAATGACTTTGACGGCCTCTACGAAGCGGTCGAGTTCGGCTTTCGGTTCACTCTCGGTGGGCTCGATCATAAGTGTCTCATGGACGGGGAACGAGAGGGTGGGGGCGTGGAACCCGAAATCCATAAGTCTCTTGGCTACGTCGGTGGCATCCACTCCGTATTGTGCGCGGAAGTGTTGCAGGTCGATGATGCATTCGTGAGCCACGAATCCAGTTGCACCGGTATAAAGCGTCTTCAGTTCAGGCAGAAGTTTGGCTGAAATGTAGTTGGCATTAAGTATCGCTATCTCTGAAGCCTTCTTCAGACCTTCAGCTCCCAGCAGCCGGATGTAGGCGTGGGTGATGGGCAGAAGCAGAGGACTTCCGTAGGGTGCCGCGCTTACTGCAGTGATGCCGGCTCCTCCACATTCGGGGACTTCGGGATGTCCGGGAAGATAGGGGACAAGTGCTGCCGTGGCGCAGATGGGGCCGACACCGGGGCCGCCTCCTCCGTGAGGCATCGCGAAGGTCTTGTGCAGGTTGAGGTGGCAGACATCCGCCCCTATTGTTCCGGGGTTGGTCAGGCCCACCTGTGCGTTCATATTAGCACCGTCCATATAGAGAAGGCCTCCGTGGCGGTGGATGATGTCAGCGATTTCGCGGATTCTGACCTCGAATACTCCGTGGGTGGAGGGGTAGGTAATCATCATCCCGGCAAGATTATCTCCTGCGGCTTCAGCCTTCGCGGCCAGTTCCTCCACGTCGATGTTTCCTTTATCGTCGCAGCTTACCAGCTCGATGTCGAATCCGGCCATTGCCGCAGATGCGGGGTTCGTGCCGTGAGCAGAGGTGGGGATAATCATAATGTTCCGGTTTTTCCCTCCGTTGGCGAGCAGATAGTTGCGGATTGTGGTAAGACCCGCATATTCTCCGGCGGCGCCGCTGTTGGGCTGCAGTGAGCAGCCTGCGAATCCGGTAATCACAGAAAGATAGTGCTCCACTTCGCGGATAATCTGCATTGTGCCTTCACACTGCCAGGTGGGGGCGTAAGGGTGGAGATTCCCGAATTCACTCCAGGAGAGAGGCAGCATCTCGACGGCGGCGTTCAGTTTCATCGTACAGCTTCCGAGCGGAATCATTGAGTGTGCGAGGGAAATGTCGCGGCGCTCAAGAGTTTTGATGTATCTCATCATTTCTGTCTCGGAATGGTGGCTGTTGAACACTTTCTCCGTCAGGATAGGAGTGACCCGTGCCATTTCAGGGGCAACTGCGCTCTCTTCAGAACCGTTGACGGTGCATCCGAAGATTGCGCAGACAGCAGCAACCTCTTCTGCATCTGATAGTTCGTCGAAACTTATACGGACAATACCCTCGTCAGGATAACAGAAGTTGAAGCCGGCCTTTTCGGATTTTTCCCTGATGGAGGAGGCATCGGATACCTTGACTGTGATTGTGTCGAAGAATTCTCCCTCCGGAAGAGTGTATCCTGCTTTCCTGAGGCTTTCCGCAGCGAGGTGGGCGCAGTTGAAAGCATTCTGTGCTATTGAGCGTATGCCTTCCGGACCGTACCATACGGCGAACATTCCTGTCATTGTAGCCATCAGTGCGGTGGCGGTGCAGATGTTTGAGGTGGCTTTCTCTCTCTTGATATGCTGTTCGCGGGTCTGGAGCGCGAGACGATAGGATTTCTTGCCGAGCCTATCCACTGAAACGCCGATGATTCGTCCCGGAATGGTGCGCCTGTATTGGTCGCCGCAGGCCAGAAATCCCGCTGTGGGACCTCCGAACCCCATAGGGAGGCCGAACCTCTGTGCCGAGCCGAATGCAATGTCGGCCCCCCAGGCTGCAGGCTCTTTCAGGATGGACAGAGAGAGGATGTCGCAGTATGCGGCAACCATTATACCCTTTTCGTGAGCGGAGTTGCAGAAACTGCCGTAGTTACGGACCTGCCCGTCCGCAGCCGGATACTGGACAATGGCCCCGAAGCATTCCCCGCTGAAACTGCAGGCGGCATAATCACCTGTCTCTATTCTGATACCAAGACCGCGTGATCGGGTCTTCAGGACTGAAAGGACAGAGGGGAAAACGTTGTTGTCAACGAAAAGCACGTTCCTATTCTCTTTCATTGCCTCCCTTGACCTGAGATTGAACATCATTCGCATAGCCTCCGCCGCAGCCGTCGCATCATCCAGCATCGAGCAGTTGGACAGGGAGAAGCCGGTGAGGGAACTTATCATTGTCTGGAAATTCAGCAGGGCTTCGAGCCTTCCCTGTGAGATCTCAGCCTGATAGGGCGTGTATGAGGTGTACCAGACCGGATTTTCAAAGATATTGCGCGTTATTACAGCCGGGGAATATGTCCCGTAGAAACCTGTTCCTATCAGGGAGCGGAAATTCTTGTTGAGGGAAGCGGTCTGTTTCAGGGATGAAAGATATTCGCTCTCGCTCACTGCCTCCGGAAGGTCGAGAGGAGCCTTCAGCCTGATCTCCTCAGGGACGGTTTTGTTAACCAGTTGTTCAAGAGTGTCACATCCGAGAGCCTTGAGCATCCCGGCTTCTTCATCCCGTCTCGGGCCGTTGTGTCTGTCTGAAAATGTCAGTTGCATCGTTTTATTGTTTTATCGTTTGATTTTTCTGTCGTAATCCAATTTCAGGTATGTGAAGAGCAGGATCGTGAATGCCCAGAGAGAAGAACCTCCGTAGCTCATGAAGGGAAGCGGAATTCCTATCACCGGCATAAGGCCGATTGTCATACTGACGTTGATGACCACATGCATCAGTATGCAACAGGCTGTGCAGTACCCATATATTCGTGTGAACTTATCGTCCTGCTTCTCGGCGGATTTGAAAAGACGCAATATCAGGGCAAGATAGAGCCCGAGTACCGTCATAGCGCCGAGAAATCCCCACTCTTCGCCGACTGTGCAGAATATGAAATCCGTGGCTTGTTCAGGCACGAATCCGAAGCGGGTCTGAGTGCCGTTCAGATACCCTTTGCCGGAAAAGCCGCCGGATCCTATGGCTATCAGGGACTGGTGGACATTGTAGCCGACTCCCTTGGGATCTTCCCGCAGCCCGAACAGGACTTCGATTCTCGCTTTCTGATGCTCCTGAAGGACTTTGTCGAATATCATCTGGACTGAAAGAATCATAATGATTCCGCAGGCATATCCTATCAGAAGGTTTCTGCCTGTCTTGCGTTTTCTGATTGCCAATACCGCCGCCGCAAGGACAAATGCAGGAACGGACCACATAAGAATCTCAGATATGGTCTGCTCCTGAGGTATCCTCAACAGGAACAGCAGAGCGGCAACGGTGGCGGCTCCGATAAGCAACCATCTGACCGGCTTGGATGAATAGACTGCGGCAGTCAGGAATATGATACCTGTGAGAACCACTAAGGCAATCAAGGGTGAAGCCACCATTGTGATGATGAAGAGAAGAATGGCAATGAGACCTGACAAAATTATCCAGCCGTTCATTCCCTCCCTGTAGCATACGAGAAGAAATCCCAGATAGACCAGAGCTGATCCTGTCTCTTTCTCCAACAATATCAGTATTATCGGGAGGAGGATGACCAGACAGGCCCTCAGGGAGTGGCGCGTTTTGCCGAAAGAGAAATCGTATTGGCCAAGAATGTATGAAAGGAGCAGGGATGTCGAGAATTTCGAGAACTCCGCCGGCTGAAATCGGAATGGACCCAGAGCGAACCAGGATTTGGATCCGTTTACTTCCACTCCAAGAAAGGCTACGGCAAGCAGAAGGAACAATACCGCAATATAAAGGGGAGGGGCTATCGCCGAGAATGCTCCCGAAGGAATTGAGGACAGAATGGCCAGAGCGATGAGCAAGGATGTTGCTATCCATATCAGATGCATCCCGTATTTGGTGAAAAGGTCAAAGAAAGCCTTGCCTTCTACAAGTGATGAGGAATAGATATTCATCCACCCGAAAATCACGAGCAGCAGGTAAAGGACAATCGCGGTCCAGTCAAGTTTTTTTAATACAACGGAACTCATTTCGTCACTTTCACCCTATGCATGAGATTTGCCTTAAACATATTCTCTTCAATGTATTTGCGTCCTTGGGAAATCTCTCCGCAAAGATATTTTTCCACCATCAGGGAGGCAATCGGAGCCGCGTAAGTGGCACCGAATCCGCCGTTCTCCACGTATGCCGCTACAGCTATTTTAGGATTCTCGCGTGGCGCGAAGCAGATGAATACCGAATGATCTGCTCCGTGAGGGTTCTGCGCTGTCCCTGTTTTGCCACAGACTTCCACCCCCGGTATGGCGGCGATGCGTGCAGTTCCACCGGTTACCGCCATTGCCATCCCCTTGACCGTTTCCTGAAAATAGGCTGTGTCAACCATTGTATAATGCCGTTCCTTGAAGCGGGCATCCAGAGGCATTTCTTCCGTGTCCTTTTGCATATGCGGGGTGTAATAGTAGCCGCGATTGGCTATTGTGGCCGCAAGATTGGCTATGTGGAGCGGGGTGCAGCCGATTTCACCCTGTCCGATTGAGAGTGAGATGATGGACAATGATTTCCATCTCCCTTTTCCGTGGAGTCTGTCATATCGTGCCACTGTGGGCATTGTTCCGGCCTGCTCCGACGGTATGTCGCTGCCGAGTTTCAGGCCGAACCCGAAACTTTCAGTATATTCCTTCCATTTCTCAAATCCCTCACGGGTGCTGCCGTATTTCGGATTATCTATGATTGAGCGGAATACATAACAGAAATAGGCGTTGCAGGAGGTCATTATCGACTCATAAAAATTGAGAGGACTGCCGTGAGAGTGACATCCTACGTGCAGACTTCCGACAGTGTAACCGCTGTGGCAGGGATATCTGGTCTCCGGTGTAAGCACTCCTTCCTGAAGCCCTATCAGTCCGTTGACCAGTTTGAAGACCGAGCCGGGAGGCTGGGGGGACATTACGGCTCGGTTGAACATGGGCTTGTACGGATTCTGTACAATCTCCTGATAGTGGTTGCTGATGTCGGCAAGCATATCCACACTGATTCCGGGGCTTGATACCATTGCCAGAATATCTCCGGTGGAAGGTTCTATGGCGACCACCGAGCCGACCTTGCCCGTCATCAGCATCTCTCCGTATGCCTGAACATCGGCGTCGATGGTCGTGGTCAGATTTTGTCCCGGAACAGCCTCCTTGTCATAAACCCCGCCCATAAAACTCTCTTTGATGCGGTTGTGTGCGTCACGGAGGTAGATGTTGTACCCTTTTTCACCTTTCAGCGAGGGCTCGAAGGCTTTTTCAATGCCTGTTTTTCCTACATAGTCTCCGCTTCTGTAGTCAGGGTTTTTTTTCAGGAAATCGGCATCGACTTCCGAAATGTATCCGAGAAGATTACCTCCCGTGTTTATTGGGTAGATGCGGGTTGTCCTGGGAATTACCGAGAACCCGGGGAATTTGTATTCCTGCTCGCAGAAGACGTTGTACTGCTCGTTGGAGACCTGCTTTTTGAAGACCAGTGACTGAAATCCGATTTTTGTGCGGAACCTGCGGTATTCCTGAAATCTGGCCCTTACGGAAGATGTATCCAGATCAAGGATACGGCACAGGGCCAGAGTGTCGAACGGTTCCACGTAAGCGGGTGTCACCATAATGTCATAGGAAGTGACATTGCCTACAATCATTTTTCCGTTGCGGTCGAGAATCACTCCGCGTGCAGGATATCTTGTTTCGTACTTGAGTGCGTTGTTTTCGGCAGTGATGCGGTATTTCTTGTTCAGAATCTGTACAGAGAAGAGCTTTGCGGCAATGACGGCGAAGACCGTGACAACCGCTATGACAATAATCGTATGTCTTTCTTTGAGCAGGGCCATATTCTTTCGGAACCGGAGGTCAGACTTTCACGGCAAGGCTGAAGCAGCAGGAGAGGATGATGCTCAGCAGTGAACTGAGAAGAAATTGTGGCAGGAAGAAGAAGATATCCCTCACGCCCATACTTTCGACGGCACAGTAGATGAACATATAGGCCAGAGTGGCGGCGGTGATGTAGAGAAGGAATTTGGACAATCCGCACTGCCGGATTCCGGGATTCTGCGACTTGTCCTGCCGGTCACTGTTGACGAATGCCTTGTAAATCGGGCCTCGGAACACTGCCAGAGCAGTTGCCGTGGCGGCATTGACTCCTATGACTCCTCTTGACAGGACATCGACTGTCAGACCGAGCGAAAAACAGACGAGCATGGTCACGTTTATATGGAGGCTTCTTGGAATCAGGGATATGGCGAAAGGCATAAGGCTGATGAACAGATAAGGCCCAGGGTTGATAAAATTATTGATTATCAACTGAAATACGATTACAAGGGTGATTAGCGCAATGGTATGCAGATTATTGTTCATCCTCCGAAAGTCTGTTCAATTCGTTTTTATCCCTGTCCATCACTACATATACCGTGTGGAGGGAACGGAAATCCTCAAATAGGCGTATCTCTATGTTCTGCGACATTCCGTTGATGATCTCGGCTCCGGTCACAGTCCCTATCGGAATGTCCGGGGGATATATGGTGGAGTATCCGCTTGTTGCCACGCTGTCTCCGACGGTAACTTCCACGTATGCCGGAATACCGCTTAGTATTCCTTTTGAAGTCGATATTCCGTCCCATGACATTGGCCCGAACATACCGTTGCGGGTAAGTTTCACGCTTATGTTCTGATTGGAATTGAGAAATGAAATCACGCTGCAATAGTTTCTTGTAGTGTTGTCGATTACCCCGACAACGCCGTCGGGCGTCACCACACCCATTCCCCGCTGTATGCCGTCGGCCTCTCCCTTGTCAAGCACAAGGTAGTTGTGCTGGCTGTTCACTATGTTCTTGATGATTCTGGCACCGAGATATTTGTATCTTCCATTATCGGAAAGAAGGATGCTGTCCCTGTTTCCGATGTGGCGGCGGTAGGCCGAAATCTCATTTCTCAACCGCAGGTTTTCGGCTATGAGGGATTCGTTTTCAACTTTGTAATTGAGGAATCTGCCGATTCCCGCCTCTTTTTCCCAAAAAAACGACTGGACATCGCGGAGAATACCTACAGCTTTGAATCTCTGTACGATTCCATTATTGACCGTCATCAGTGCTGAACATACCTCCAGGAGGATGAACAACCCGATTGAGAAGACTGCTGATATTAGTCTGCGATTGTCGGACATTACCTCATAAGGAATGGATATGAAGGATTCTTGAGGGCTATGCCCGTACCTCTGGCAACAGCGCGCAAAGGATCTTCGGCCACGTGGAACTCGATATTTACCTTGTTTGTAAGACGTTGGGCCAGACCTCGCAACATCGCGCCGCCGCCTGTGAGGAAAATACCCTTCCTCACAATGTCTCCGTAGAGCTCGGGGGGAGTCTTCTCCAGAACGGAGAGGATGCTGGATTCAATCTTGGCGATTGACTTGTCAAGGCAATGTGCAATTTCCTGATAGGTTATCGAAGCTTCCACGGGATGGACCGTCATCACGTTGGGAGCAACTATGACGTAGGGTTCCGGGGCGTCTTCAAGTGTGGAGAGCGCTGACCCCACTTCAAGCTTTACCCTTTCCGCGGAAATCTCACCTACGCGGATATTGTACTGCTGACGCAGATACTGCTGTATTTCCAAGGTGAAAGTGTCACCGGCAACCTTGATGCTCTCATCGGCCACAATGCCCCCAAGAGATATGACGGCAATCTCGGTAGTGCCGCCTCCAATATCGACTATCATACTGCCGGAGGGGGCGGTGACATTCAGTCCTATTCCCAATGCAGCGGCCATTGGCTCATATATCATCTGGAATTCCCGTGCTCCGGAGTGCTCTGCGGCATCGCGGACTGCACGTTTTTCCACTTCGGTGGAGCCGGACGGGATACAGACAACCATATGGAAACTGGGGGAAAAGAGGCTTTTCTTGCTGCGCGTCATCTTTATGAACTCCCTGATCATATTTTCGGCGGCGTCGAAATCGGCTATCACGCCGTCCTTGAGTGGTCTGATTGTCCTTATGTTGGGGCTCTCTTTTTCGTGCATCTCCTTGGCCCTGTTTCCTACTGCCATCACTTTGCCGGTGAGTTTGTCCACGGCAATGATGGATGGCTCGTCAACCACTTTTCTGTCATCGGTGAAAATGACGGTATTCGCCGTCCCGAGGTCAATGGCGACATCCTGTGTCAAAAACGAAAATAGCATAATATGAAATTGTTTGCTTCTTGTGAACTATATCTCCGCAAAATTAGTATTTTATTGTGACAAATTCTTAATTTTGCAATACAATTTTTCAATTACTTTTCCATAGGATGAACCGCAAAAAATATGTCATTGTTCCGGCCGGAGGTAAAGGGGTGCGGATGGGCTCTGAACTGCCCAAGCAATTCCTCGAAATCGGAGGCAAGCCAATCTTGCGGTTGAGCGTGGAGAAATTCATTCAGGCTGTGGAGGATGTGGAAATCATCCTGGTTCTCCCTTCGTCTTACAAGCAATATTGGAAAGATTACAACAGGGGTTGCGGCTTTCTTGACAGGTATATCGTTGCGGACGGTGGCATAACCCGATTCCATTCCGTTCAGAATGCACTAAGGTACGTGAAGGACGACTCCATTGTTGCAATTCATGATGCCGTGCGGCCGATTGTCGGGGTGGATTTGATCAGAAGGCTGTACGAGGAGGCGGAAAATTTCCCGGCTGTGATTCCCGTCATGTCGGTTGTGGATTCATTGAGGGAACTTGCGGGTACCTCTTCTCTCCCTGTCGATAGATCCCGTTTTGTCTATGTCCAAACACCTCAAGTCTTTCATTCAGATCTATTGAAAGCAGCCTACAGTCAGGCCTATTCCAAGTCATTTACTGACGATGCGTCCGTAGTGGAAGCTTACGGATGTGACATCAAGCTCGTCCCCGGGGAGAGAACGAACATCAAGATAACCACAATGGAGGATTTACTGCTGGCTTCTTCCCTTCTTGGACGGTAACTTTTTCCCGAATGAGTAGTCATTGACCCAGACCTGTCTCTCTATCGGCTGGTCCAGAGATAGAAAAGTCTCTGTCTTCTTGATGCCGGGGATATTCTGGATCATATTGATCACTACGTGCATCAGGTGTTCGTGGTTGAAACAATAGAGTTTCAGCAGAAGAGAGTGTCCGCCAGTGACGAAGTGGCATTCAACAACTTCAGGGATTTTCTTCAAGGCTTCTATGACCTGCGGATAGGTGTTGGTCTGTGACAGGTCAATCTCAATGAAAGCGCATACGCTCAGCCCTATGGCTGCAGGAGTGACGCGAAGGCAGGAGCCGGTTATTATTCCGCAAGTTTCCATCTTTTTGACTCTTTGGTGGATTGCGGCACCGGAGATACCGCATTCCCTTGCTATCTCAAGAAAGGACATCCTTGCGTTCTTTACAAGAAATGAAAGAATCTTCTTATCGGTTTCGTCTATCTGGTATGTGGTTGAAGAAGCCATAGCTGATGATTTTAAAGCGTTCTGATATATCTGGAACGCAAAAGTAAGTAAATTTCCCCAAAAACAGCTTACAAATCGAAACTATTTTTGGGCACCGGCTATGATGCTTTTGCATTCATCTTCAGTAAGTGATTGTGCGATAGTTGATTTGGGTATTTTATAATTTTTGCTTCCCTGTTTGATATAAGGACCGTATCTTCCGTTGAGAACCTGAATTCCGGAGTCATTGAACGATGCGATGACTTTATTCGACTCTTTCTCATTGTATGCGGTTATCAGCGTCTGCGCTTCTTCTTCCGTTATGGAATATGGGCTGAACTCTTTCCCAAGAGAGATGAACTTGCCGTCGAATTTGATGTACGGACCGTATTTTCCGATAGCTGCCGTTATGGGCTTTCCTTCGAAGTTCCCCACTTCTCTCGGAAGGATGAAGAGCTGGAGCGCGTCTTCCAGAGTGATGGTTTCTATGAGCTGTCCCCTGCCTATGCTTGCATACTGTTTGTGAGGGTCATCTTTGTCACCTTTCTGTACCATAGGGCCGTAGGGGCCTATTCTGGCTATGATTACCTTTCCCGTACGGGGGTCGTTTCCGAGAATCCTCTCGGAGTTCGAGTAGCCTGTGTCCTCCAATGCAGAGGAAACCGTGGTGTTGAAAGATTTGTAGAAATCATCAATCAGTTTGTTCCATACAAGTTTCCCTGCTGCGATTTTGTCGAAACCGTCCTCTACTTTTGCTGTGAAGCCGTAATCCACTATATCCTTGAAGTGGGAGGTAAGGTAGTCGGTAACTACCATACCGATGTTTTCAGGGAACAGTTTCTTCTTCTCAACGCCGGCTTTCTCGATGCTTTCGCTCCGTGTGATGCTGTCTTTCTTGAGAGTGAGACGGATGACATTTCTTTCGGCACCCGGCCTGTCGCCTTTTGTGATATATCCTCTTGTAATGATTGTGTCTATGGTCGGAGCGTAGGTGGATGGTCTTCCGATTTCCAGCTCCTCAAGTTTCTTGACCAGAGTGGCCTCGCTGTATCTCGGCGGCCGCTGGGTAAAACGCTCCGTGGCCGTTATTTCATATCTGTTCAGGTGCATTCCATCCGTGAGGGCCGGAAGTGCTGCAAGTGTTCCCTCCTCCTCTTCATCCCTGCTCTCCATATATACCTTCAGGAAACCGTCGAACAAAATCTGCTCACCTTCCGCTTCGAAATGCCCGCTGATTCCTGAACCGGCAATGGAGATGGAAGTCCTCTCCACCTGCGCGTCAGCCATCTGGCTTGCGATGGTTCTCTTCCAAATCAGGCTGTACAGCCTCTTTTCATTGGTATTTCCCTCTATTTCCGTGTTGCTGATGTAAGTGGGCCTGATTGCTTCGTGGGCTTCCTGCGCGCCTTTGACTTTTGTCTTGTAATTCCTGACTTTGGAATATCTCTCCCCGTATAGATTTATGATTGTCTGCTTTGCCGTGTTTATTGCCAGGGATGAAAGGTTCGTCGAGTCTGTACGCATATAGGTTATCAGACCTCTTTCATACAGCTGCTGAGCCACGCTCATTGTCTGTTTGACCGAGAAGCCCAGTTTCCTGGCCGCTTCCTGCTGAAGCATCGAAGTGGTGAAAGGAGCTGCTGGGGTATGTGTTCCCTTCTTCTTTTCGATACCGTCTATTGTAAATGCGCTTTCCCTGCATTTTTCAAGGAACCTGCCCGCTTCCTCCTCTGAATCGAATCTGGAATCCAGCAGAGCCTTGATACGCGCGTTGCCTCCCTCGGGTGTGAAAACTCCTTCCACACGGAAAAATCTCTGTGCCTGAAAGGCGTTGATCTCCCTTTCCCTATCCACTACCAGCCGTAGGGCCACCGATTGGACTCGTCCCGCAGAGAGTCCCCTCTGTACCTTTTTCCAGAGAACAGGTGAAAGCTCATAGCCTACGAGTCTGTCAATCACCCTTCTGGCCTGCTGGGCCATAACCAGATCCATATCTATTTCGCGCGGATGGGCTATCGCCTCCTTCAGTGCCGTTTCAGTTATTTCGTGAAATGCTATTCGTCTTGATTTCCGGCCGTTGAGCCCTAGAACCTCGTACAGATGCCATGAGATGGCCTCTCCTTCGCGATCCTCATCGGATGCGAGCCAAACCGTTTCGGCCTTGTCTGCCGCCGCTTTCAACTCGGCCACCAGTTTCTTTTTTCCGGGGACCACTTCGTATTTCGGTTCGAACCCGTTTTTCTTGTCAATGCTGAGTTTCTTTTCGTTCAGGTCCCGGATGTGCCCGTAGCTGGATTTTACGGTGAAATGTTCCTTCCCCAAGAATTTTTCTATGGTCCTGGCCTTTGCCGGGGACTCCACGATTACTAAATTCTCTGCCATATCTTCAAATCTTTCGGACTGCAAAGTAACTGATAAAGGAGGCAATAATCCAAATTTAATTTTTTAAATTTGCAGTCCGGAATCATTTTTGTCATGGTTCCTTTCGACACTAACCGTATCAAAAACAGACAAATATGGAGAAAGGCAAACATCGGAGAGCGGTAAGATTGTTCTGGTTCATTATTATGCTTCCGCTTCTCGCCCTGAGCATCGGGGTGCTTATGGCCACTCTCTTCGCGCATATACCATCCTTTGACCAGCTTGAGAATCCTGATAGCAATCAGGCCACTCTGCTTATCAGCGAAGACGGCAAGGTCATCAACACATATCATATTGAAAACAGGTCGTACGTCACTTTCGAGGACCTTCCTTCTTATCTGGTGGAGGCCGCGGTGGCTACCGAGGATGCCCGGTTCTACAAGCACAGCGGCATAGACTTCCGGGGACTTGTGCGTGTAGGGGTCAAGACTCTTCTTCTCGGAGACTCCTCGCAGGGAGGCGGCAGCACGATAACACAGCAGCTCGCAAAGACCCTTTTCCCCAGGGAGTCCACCGAAAGCAGCATACCCGGTATGAAATATGTCAAGTTGCTGATGATAAAGATGAAAGAGTGGATTACCGCTGTCCGTCTCGAACGCAATTACACCAAGAACGAGATAATCACGATGTATCTCAATCAGGTTTTCTTCGGCAGCAACGCATACGGAATACGCTCTGCGGCCCGCACTTTTTTCGCCAAGGATGTCAGGGAACTCAATATAGAAGAGGGGGCCTGTCTGGTGGGTATGGTCAACAAGCCTACCAGATATAATCCGGTTCTCAACTATGATATGTCCCTCGAACGGAGAAATCACGTCCTCAAGCAGATGAAGAAGTACGGATACATAGACGGGCCCCGGCTCGACTCCCTTTCCACTCTTCCCATCACCATTACTTTCCAGCAACAGGACCACAATGCGGGACTTGCCCCATATTTCAGGGATATGCTCCGCAGGATAATGAACGCCAAAGAGCCAAAGCGGTCATCATACGCCCAGATAGAGGACTACAGGGTTGATTCTCTGGCATGGAAGGATGATCCGTTCTACGGCTGGCTCAACAAAAATCTGAAACCTGACGGGACAAAGTATAACATTGACAGGGACGGCTTGAAAATCTACACCACCATCGATTCGCGTATGCAGAGATATGCTGAGGAAGCTGTGGCCGAGCATCTTGCCAAGGATCTTCAGAAATCATTCAATGCGGACTTGAAACGCAAGCGCAAGAAACCTTTTTCCGACGATACCGATGATGACGTAATCAAACTGCTTATGAAGCAGGCAATGAGGTGGAGTGACCGCTATATCGGGATGAAGGAGTCAGGTGCCTCCGAGAAGGAGATACTGGAATCCTTCGAACGGCCGGTCAAAATGCGGGTGTTCTCCTGGAACAGGCAGCATTACATCGACACGGTGATGACTCCCACCGATTCCATCCTCTACTACAAGTCTTTCCTGCGCAGCGCATTCCTTGCAATCGAACCTCACACCGGGCACGTCAAGGCATATGTCGGAGGCCCCGACTACCGCTATTTCAAATACGACAACGCCCGTCAGGGCAAGCGACAGGTCGGCTCAACGATGAAGCCTTACCTCTACACCCTTGCGATGCAGGAGGGTTTCACTCCCTGCGACAAGGTGAAGAACATTCCTTACACATTCCCCGTAGGAGACACGGTATGGACACCGAAGAGCACCGACAAGGACGAATATATCGGCAAGACTGTAACTTTGAAATGGGGACTGACTCACAGTTCCAACAACATATCCGCATTCCTGATGAAGCAGTTCGGCCCCAAGGCTATGGTGGATATGTGCCGCAAGATGGGCATAGGCAGCTGGCTCGATCCGGTCTATCCGCTTTGTGTCGGTTCCTGCGACCTGAACGTATATGAAATGGTGGCCGCATACAATACGTTCCCCAGCCGCGGAGTATATTGCTATCCACAACTGGTCACAAGAATCGAGGACAATTCCGGCAACGTGCTGGCCAATTTCACCACCCGCAAGAGGGAAGCCATCAGTGACCCCACCGCATATCTGATGGTCAATCTGATGCAGGGAGTCGTGAATGAGGGAACTGCGGGAAGGCTCAAATGGAAGTACGGGCTTGAAGGCGAACTTGCAGGAAAGACCGGTACAACCAACGACCAGTCAGACGGATGGTTCATAGGCTATACCCCGAAGATTACGGCGGGAGTATGGGTCGGTGCCGAGGACAGGCAGGTCCATTTTGAAAGTCTTGCTTTGGGAGGCGGTTCCAATATGGCTCTTCCCATCTGGGGACTCTTTATGCAGAAGGTCTATAATGACAGTACCATACCAATCGGGAAGGATGATCATTTTGTCCCGCCTTTGGGCTGGAATATGAGTTTCAACTGTACCGGCTCCGAGGATGATATGACCTCCGGAAATGCCGGAAGCGAAAATTTCTTCGAATGATATGACGGTAGCGGATCTGATTGCCACCGCCGGAAACAAGCTGACACCTCTTTATTCCCGGGAGGAGATACGCTCCATAACATTTCTTCTTGCCGAACACTTTGACGGAATCACCTCCGCGGTTTTCTATGCTTGCCGTGATACCGTGCTGCACTCTTCAGACAGGATTGAGGAGGCCATCTTCCAACTTGCCGGAGGATGTCCGATTCAGTATGTCCTGGGGTATGCCCGTTTTTGCGGACATAGATTCCGTGTCAGTGAAGGGTGTCTGATACCGCGCCCGGAAACAGAGGAACTGGTGGCAACCATAATAAGAGATTATTCGGACTTTGTCCCGCAGGACGGACAGCTAAATATTCTGGATATGTGCACAGGGTCGGGTTGCATTGCATATTCTCTGGCTTCAGCTCTCCCCGGGGCAATGGTATATGGCTGTGACATTTCGGAAGAAGCATTGTCCATTGCCTGTAGCCAGAGAATCAAACTCCATGGTGCGCGGCCGGTGCTTTTCATCGCAGACATCACCTGTCCTCCTCCGGCCGGCCTCCCGGAATTTGACATAATCGTGTCGAATCCTCCATATATTATGGAGAAGGAGAAGGCCTTTATGAAAAAGAATGTTCTCTGTTATGAGCCAGAAACGGCTCTGTTCGTCCCTGACGATGACCCTTTGGCGTTCTACAGGGGGATAAGGGCTTGGGCCGATTTGTTGCTGAAAAGCGACGGGGCTGTCTATCTGGAGGTCAACGAAACTCTTGCCGATGAAACTTCCAGATTGTTTCCCGGAAGCAGGGTGGAGACGGACATCAATTCCAAGCCCCGTTTTGTCATAAGTCGAAATTGAGCCCGATACCTATCACGTGCTCTGCTGGGGCATCCTTGAATGAATAATACATATAGTACCATTCCAGCTGCATCCAAGAGTTGAAATTATATGTGCAGGCGGCGTAATGCCTTGCTTTCATCCATTCTGTGCCCCAAGTGAAGACCTCAATGGCCAGATAGGGACTGAATCTGCTGTCGGGAATTTTGTACTGGACCTTGAGCCTTGACCTTAATTCGTTGCTTTGGCTGTCGGGCTGCCATATACGAAAATATCTCTCTCTCAGGCTTACATTGAAATTGCCGCTCTTCAGGGAGCCAGCCACTTCGACGATGCCCCGGTGGGTGAGATGTCCCGGCTCAAGCATAAAGTCATACGCCAGTCCGACCCTGAGCCAGGGGAGAATGTTGTATCCTGCGGTGAAGCGGTTGTATGCACAGTCGAACTTGGAATAGCTTATGTTATCGTGCTCGATGTAATTGGTGATGAACCACTTTGAATTCTTGAAATTATGGTTGATTTCAATGAATTCCCATCCTCCGAATGTATCCGCCAGAAGTGTCGGGGTGGAAAGGAGCAGCATCACAAGGATTAGTGACAGTTTTCGAGGGACGGCCATAATTATCTGAGTTGTATCCAATCTACGGGAGCTGTGATTTTCACTTCCTCGTGCTTTACGGGATGGATGAAGGTTATCTGACGGGCGTGAAGGCTGATTCCTCCGTCAGGGTTGGACCTGGGAGCTCCGTATTTGAGATCTCCCTTTATCGGGCAGCCTATGGTTGAGAGCTGGCATCGTATCTGATGGTGTCTGCCGGTGAGCAGTTCCACTTCGATGAGATGATATCGCTCGGTGTCTTTCAGTACTCTGTACTTGAGGCGGGCCTCCTTGGCACCGGGTTTCGGGGCGTTGTATGCGTAACTCTTGTTCTGTCTCTCGTTGCGGTAGAGGAAGTGTGTCAGCTCACCCTGTTCGGGGTCGGGTCTGCCGCAGGTCAGGGCCCAATATGTCTTGTGAACTTCTCCTGTGCGAAAGAGTTCGTTGAGGCGTTCCAGACATTTGGAGGTCTTGGCAAAGACAGCAAGTCCGCTGACAGGGCGGTCGAGCCTGTGGGGAACACCCATAAAGACACGTCCCGGCTTGGAGTCCCTCTTCGCAATGAAAGCCTTGAGCTTCTCGCAAAGCGGTTCATCCCCGGTCTTGTCTCCCTGAACAATTTCACCAACTGCCTTGTTGAAGATTAGCAGGTGGTTGTCCTCATACAGAACCCTGTCGCGGATGGCGGCAAATTCTTCTTCCGGAATGTCCCGATAGATCATAATAAAGAGAAAGGACGGACAGAGAGAGCTTTCTGTCCGTCCGGTAATATCAGTTTCAGCAGGCTTTTCCGTCGCTGCCGAGAACGTTTACAATCTTGTGCGTGTAGAGTTTCTTCATCTCGTCACGGGCGGGGCCGCAGTATTTACGGGGGTCGAATTCACCCGGCTTCTCGACGAATACCTTGCGGATGGCTGCAGTCATTGCAAGGCGGCTGTCGGAGTCGATGTTAATCTTGCAGACAGCGCTCTTTGAAGCCTGACGGAGCTGATCCTCGGGGATACCCACTGCATCGGGAAGTTTGCCGCCGTGTGTGTTGATGATATCGACATACTCCTGGGGAACTGAAGATGAACCGTGGAGTACGATAGGGAATCCGGGAAGCTGCTCCTCAACGCCCTTCAGAACGTCGAATGCCAATGGAGGGGGAACGAGTTTGCCGGTCTTGGGGTCGCGGGTGCACTGTTCGGGTTTGAACTTGTATGCACCGTGGCTTGTTCCGATGGAGATTGCGAGGGAGTCGCAGCCTGTGCGGGTTGCGAAATCGACAACCTCTTCAGGTTTCGTGTAGTGTGATTCTTCTGCGCAGACTTCGTCCTCAACACCTGCCAGAACACCGAGTTCGGCCTCTACGGTAACGTCGTATTTGTGTGCGTACTCAACGACTTTCTTCGTCAGTGCGATGTTGTCTTCGTAAGGGAGTGAACTTCCGTCAATCATAACGGATGAGAAGCCCATATCGACGCAGCTCTTGCAGAGTTCGAAGCTGTCGCCGTGGTCGAGGTGAAGCACAATCTGGGGTTTTCCCCAACCGAGTTCCTTTGCATACTCGACTGCTCCCTGGGCCATATAGCGGAGGAGGGTCTGGTTCGCATAGTTGCGGGCTCCCTTGGATACTTGGAGAATTACAGGGGATTTTGTTTCGGCTGAGGCCTGGATGATGGCCTGAAGCTGTTCCATATTGTTGAAATTGAAAGCGGGAATGGCATATCCGCCTTTCACTGCCTTGGCGAACATATCACGGGTGTTCACCAGTCCTAAATCTTTGTAAGAAACCATATTTTTGAGTTTTGTTTGAGATTTTCAATCATATCGTGCAAATATAATGTTTTTTTTACTTAGAAGCTGTTTTGAAATGGTTCACAAAATTTGTTATAGGAGATTTTTGAGGATAGATTTTCTCTTGAAGAAGGAGCAAAGTTTCGCGAGTGATGATTCTGTCTATTCAGAGATTTGCGGACTATTTCAGGATTGAGAAACTCTTGTCCTTCGACTTGAAGGAGAGAGTCTTCAATCGGTTGCCCTCTACGGAGAACGTTATGAACTCTTTTCCACCGTCAGTGAACCGCAGTTCGATGGTTCCGTTCTTTGTACGTACAGATTTCACGGGATTTTTCTCGCCCGGCTTCAATGGATAGAGAATATATGCCGACACGCTCTGTCCCGCATCGTTATAGCTGAAGGTGGGGGTGGCCACCGGGTTATAGACATAACCGTCATTGGTCCACTGGGGCATCCAGCCCTGCAGTTCAGGTTCTTTCTGTCCGCAGATGACGTTGACTTCGGCATCATTGCGCACAGGAATGATGCCGACGTTCGCCCCTTCATCGTCCGACATCACACAGTTGCCGTCCAAGCGGTATTTGTCGGTATTGAGGTGGAAATAACTATCATATTGATGCAGAGCCCCGTCTTTGGGAGTAAAGATATCGAACAGTATCCAGTATCTGTTCTTTATGAATGCCAGGGCGCGATACTGCTCCACGTTGCGGTCGGCTTTGCCGGCTTCATCGCCGAAACCCTCGTCATACCATCCTTCACCGAAATCGCACTCTTCATTGCTCACCCAGCGGTTTGCCATCGGTTCAAGGGAGTATTCCAGGTCAGCCTCCGGTTCGTAGTCGTGGCGGTTCTGATATTTGCCGTCCACCTTGCTTACGTTGTGGGCACGGGCGGAGAGGATGTATTTCCGCCAGTCGGAGGTGTCGTAGGAATATGTGCCACCCTCGGTAATCAGCCGTTTTCCGTAGGCGTAGAGAATGAGCGACAATTTGTCTTCGTGCTGATGAGCGGGTGAATACGGTCCTACCTCGAAGTGGGAGTAGAGGTCCTCCTTTCCCCAGCCGGACCTCATCATATACCATCCGGCCCAGGGCATCCATACAGAGGTGAATTCCGGCTTCGCACCTTCTTTTCCACAGGTGGCAATATACTGGAAATCGGTACGATGGGGGAATAAGCCGAAGCCTTGCTCCAATGATGACCGAGCGTCGTTCCATCCGGAATCGTTGACTGCCGGTACTTCGCCGGACGGGGCCACAATCTTCACATAGTAGTTGTACATGTGTTCCAGTTTCTGACTGAAGTTCTCCGGGAGTCCCTTATAGCCGGTGGCCTGGGCTATTGAATAGAGACCGAGGAAATTGCCCAGTGTAGTGCCGTGATAACCGGGCGTCAGTTCAACCTGCGCTCCGTCGGGATATACCTGTATGTCAGTCTCCTGATAAATCTTCGTTCCGGCATATTCCGCCCAGTGGGCCGCTTCCTTGAATTCCGGGAATATCAGTGCGATATGGATCAGGCCGTTCATCTCCATTGCGAGCCAGTTGTTCGTACGGTGATGCTTTCTCAGGTGGACGGCGTGTTCATAGAATGACTTCACCATCAGGAACACACTCTCATCATCGAATGTCGGTGACTGGATGAAGTACAGATAAGCCATCGGCCACGCCCCGAAGGTACGGATGCCTGTCTCGATGGTTCGCCAGCGGGAGTAGTCGATCTTGGCGTCGTAATCCGGAAGCGGCGACTGGTCAATCCAACTGTTCAGCTGGTTTACGAAAGCACGGGCATACTGCTCGTCTCCGGTGGCTTTGTAGGCTCTGCCCAGACCGATCCAGTACTGATGGCGGCTCAGGCCCCAGGGCCATTCCTCGTATTCCAGAGGGGTGTTGTTGCGTGTCCAGATGACGGTGTCTCCAAACTGTTCGCCCAGCAGAAGGTTGTTCACCGTGTTGGTCACCTCCTGCAGATCATAGCTGCCATTGTCATTGCTGTTGTCGGCATTGTTCCAGTCGAACTTGTACTGACGGCTACGCAGATATGAGACGAAGCTGCGTTTGGCCCCGGCAATATCGCCCGATGCAAAGGCATCTTTCACTCTCTCCAATCCGGGAAGGTCGAGATTGATGGTGTCGAACAAATCTTCATCGCTCAGCAGTGTTCCGTATATTATGGGGGTCGTCAACTGAAAGGGTAGGGCGCATATATCCTCTTTGCCCTGCATCATCGGGGCAAGTGTGTCCAGCCGCTCTTCGTAGAGTTTCTTGCTTGTGAGCGGGCAGGCGGCGCTGAGCAGCACATACGTGAAGTTGCGGGCAATGCTCACGGCATCATCGCTCTTGACCCACGCCTTGTCGCTTAGCAGGAGATTGCTCATCCACTCAATGGATTGCCTGATGCTTCCGCCGTTTTTCGTTTCATACAACCAAAGGTTGGAACCTGCTTTTTCTGCCATAAGAGCCATTCTTACAAGAGTGACGAGGTGCTCTGTTCGAGCCAGAACGGTATTGCCGGCCCCAATCTTCATCCCACCGTCGGGGGCAAGAATCCTGTCAAGACGAGCCTTTGTCGTAGCATCTACATACACCTTCATCTCGTGCAGCCACACTCTTTCGAAGAATGTCTTCGATGCGGTGAAAAGCATATCGTATCCTATGCCCTGCCAGTCGTCAAGCTGTTTCATCCCTGTGAGCATCTCTTCGCTCCCAAGGTGCTGAAACAACTCGTCAAACCATTGTCTCATTGCAGTGTCGTCAGCGGTGTTCCACGCCTTTGAACCATCGGTGAGCAGATAGCCGTCGAGCATATCGATGATATGGCTCATCGCCACGAAGTCGGCGTCAGCAGGCAGCTTCGGCGAAATGCGGGTGGCCGGGTCGGTCATCCAGGGCCGGATGTAATCATACACTCTGGCTGCATATTTCTCCTGACCGCTGAGGTAGTAGGCCTCACCGAGAGTCCTGACCTCACCGCATACGGTTTTCAGCACTTTGGAATCGCCGGCTGACGGTGACGGTATCGGACATTGCATCAACCTGTCGGCCTCGGAAATCAGCCGTGTGGCGGCAGTCCGTACCGTGATGTCGTCGCGCTGGATGGCCCTTCGGCTCCTGTCGAGCACAGAGCGGTTGAGAAGTGTGAGTGGTTCGAGATTGTCGTAGTTCTGCGCTGCTGTGTCCTGCGCAAAACAGAAACACAGAAGAAGAGATAATGCTGCCAGGGTTCGTTTCATATAAAAAGCAATAGGTTGAACCCCAAAGATACGACAAAATCTGGTATAATCCGAATCAGGACTCTCCTTTCAGAACAGGGAAATGTGGATTTCTCACGTGTGCACCGGCCATTATGCCTTTTAACCTTTCTGCTATGTCCGGATAGAGAGAAATCAGATCTCTTGTCTCGGAGGGATCTTCATCAAGATTGTAGAGTTCGTATGAATCCCTGTCACTGCGGATATTCAGATGAACTAGTTTCCAAGGGCCTTGACGGACAGCCTGACGGCCGCCCATCTCCTGAAATTCAAAATAAAGATATTCGTGCTCTTTCTGCCCCTTGCGTCCTTCCCATAGAGGAAGAAGACTTATGCCGTCCATATTGTCAGGAATATCCTGTCCGTTTATATCACGCAGGGTTGGCATAAGGTCCCAGAACGAACACATAAAGTCTGTATGACCACCATCCGCCACGTGTCCCGGCCAGCTGACAATGAAAGGCACTCTGATTCCGCCCTCATAAACATCGCGCTTGTATCCGCGCCAGGGACCGTTGGAATCAAAGAAGTCAGGGTCTGCGCCACCCTCCAGATGTGGGCCATTGTCCGATGCAAAGATGATGATGGTATTGTCAAGAACGCCCAGTTCCTTGAGTTTGTCAACAATCCGGCCCACATACGCATCAAGCCTTGTAACCATTGCGGCGAAGGTGGCGTGCGGATATTTCTGGGAGCAGTAGCCGCCCTTGCGGAAACCCGGCATTCCCTGGTCGCAACCGTGAAAAGGCGTCTCCGGATATTTGCCGGCAAGGCCTTGTATGATGCTGTCCTGCGGCACTATCAGTTCAGCGTGAGGGATTGTGGTCGGATACCACATAAAGAAAGGCTTGCCGTCACTTACCGCGTCATCAAGGAACTGGAGGGCTTTCTCTTGAATGAGGTCGGGTATGTATGTCCCTTCGCCGTAAGGCACCTCGTCACAGTTGTCCGTGAGTTCGATGCGGGTATCGTTGTCCCAGAGGTGGTCTGCATAATAGCTGTGAGCAAGCAACTGGCAGTTGAAACCGTAGAATCTGTCAACTCCCATCTTCTGCGGATCTCCAGTGGAACCTACAAAGCCCAAGCCCCATTTGCCGAATGCTCCGGTAGTGTAACCGGCTTCCTTGAGGTCGTGAAATATGGTTACTGCATCGGCCGGCAGAGGAAACTGCCCTTCCGGCTCGAGTTCCACATTGCCGCGTATGGCGGTATGGCCGCTATGTGTGCCGGTAACCAGACAGGAGCGCGACGGAGCGCTCACGGTAGTGCCTGAATATGCCTGGGTGAAACGCAAGCCCCGATCCGCCAAGGCGTCTATGTTAGGGGTTCTGAAATGGCTCTGTCCATAGCAGCTGAGGTCTCCCCATCCCAGATCATCGGCCAGAATGAACACTATGTTCGGCTTCTGAACAGGTGTTTTCTGCCCGTTTGTGCAGGAGAATGCAGCAAGTGCGGCTCCTGTCAATACAACGGAATCAAATATGGCTTTGCGTTTCATGGTGTAAACAGTAACACATTTTGCATCTCCAGTTATCGTCTGCGAATTTAACCTTTTTTTAAAGACCTTCATAATCGGTGAAACAATCGAAACCTTGATTTTTGAGAAAATCTAATGTAAATTTGTAAGGTCAAGCCAAATCAAATCAAATCAAATCAAATGAAAGGACCTGATACTGAAAAGATACGGTCGCTGTTCGACTCGATTGCCGGGGATTATGACAGACTGAACCATATTCTCTCTCTCGGGGTTGACAGGACCTGGAGACGCAGAGCGTTGAAATGGATTACGGACGGTCAGTCCCGGAAAGAGATACTTGACATTGCTTGCGGCACCGGGGATTTCAGCATTGAGATTGCAAAACATAGTGATTCCGGGACTGCCGTGACGGGACTTGACCTATCCGCAGGGATGCTTGAGGTTATGGCCGGTAAGGTTGAGGCCGCCGGTCTGGGCGCGAGGATTCACACCGAACAGGGCAACAGTGAAAATATGCGTTTCGATGACTGCTCCTTCGACAGGGTTACAATCGCTTTCGGCATACGTAATTTCGAAAAGAGGGAGAAGGCTTTGAAGGAGATTCTGCGCGTCCTGAAACCCGGAGGCAGGCTTGTCATTCTTGAACTTTCCGTCCCGTCAAATTCTGCTCTGAGGTGGCTCTATTGCCTCTATTTCAAAAGAGTCCTTCCCTGGATAGGCGGTATGGTTTCCGGAGAAAGGGCGGCATACCGCTATCTTCCGGCATCCGTATTGAAATTCCCCGGTAAGGAGGAATGGATGGCCACGATGCGTGACTGCGGGTACCGCAATGTTGCCCACAAATCTTTTTCTGCCGGCATTTGCCGTCTTTACGTAGGGGAGAAGTGATATGACCGTAAAATCCTGCCTGAAATCGATGCGCCTGCGCACACTCCCGCTGTCACTTTCCGGAGTGATTGTCGGACTTTCTCTGGCCTCATCCGTGGCGGTGCTGAATATTCCGACTGTCGCCGCTCTGCTGCTCACTGCGGCATTTCTTCAGATTCTCTCCAATCTTTCGAATGAACTTGGAGATACCCTGCACGGCACGGACACATCAGAACGTCAGGGCATTCATTATTCCATTCAGGACGGCGAGATGACGATTCCGCAGATGAAACGTCTTATTGCCGTGATTGCGGTGCTATGCTGCATCAGCGGCCTTGCAATGATATTCCTGAGCTTCGGTACAATTATCTCCCCGGAACCGATCACTCTTCTTGCTTTGGGAGCTGCGGCAATCTGGGCGGCAATGCATTACACGCTTGGCAAGACCCCGTACGGCTACAGAGGTTTGGGCGACATATTTGTCTTCATCTTCTTCGGACTGGTATCAGTGCTTGGAGCCGGATTCGTCTGCTCACACACTGTTCGCCCGGTGTGGGCCCTTCCTGCCGCCGCAATCGGCTGCTGGAGTATAGGTGTGTTGAATGTCAACAATATACGCGATATGAAGAGTGATGCCGCCACAAGAATTACGGTGGCTATGAAACTTGGCCTCAAGAGGGCGAGAGCATATCAGGTCATTCTGATTTCGACCGGATGGCTGCTGATGATTTTCTTCTCACTCCTTGATGCGGCATCCCCTCTGCAATATATTTTTGTGACAACTTTACCGCTTTTTGCCCTTCATCTCCGAGGTGTTCTTACACGCGAGGAACGCTCGTTGGACCCGATGCTTCCTCTGCTGGTAATGTCCACCTTTGCGACAGCCATCCTGTTTGCTGCAGGATACCTGACGACGGTCTTCGCGTCATAAGAATGAAATGGTTTTTGGAATATGGATAAAGTAATACGCATCGTCTTTTGCGCTGCAATTGTTCTTGTCTTAGTGGCCTGCAATTCTGCAGACAAAGCTCTCAAGAAAGAAATACTTAATGACTCAAGGATGGATCAGGTCTATGCCCTCGGGCTGGAAACACTCTCTTCGGGTTTGAACGCGGGCTCGTCGTACGTGGAGGTCTGGATAAGGGATTTCAACACCTTTATCAAGCCGGCTATGACTGTCAATGACCATTCCGTCATTCGCGATGCTCTTGACAATTTCTGCAAGTTCCAAGGTGCGGACGGCAACATCGTGGACGGTTATACACCCAAAGAAGTTGTCGATGCCGGCGATGGCGTGAACTATGATTTTTTATCATCGGAATACGCTCCTGAATACCTTGCCCATAAGAACAGCGTCGAGACAGATCAGGAGTCGTCTTTCGTGCAGGCTGTGGCCGCCTATGTGAAGAAGTCGGGAGATACAGGCTATCTCTCTCACAATGTGGTAGGAATGACCGTTGCCCAACATATGCGCAAGGCCCTTGACTACCTCTGGGAGTGCAAGCGCGATGAGAATTACGGACTTATAACAGGTGCGACCACAGTCGACTGGGGTGATGTGCAGCCGGAACACGGCTGGGGAGTCGATATCGACAAGAACACTCACTTTGCAATTGACGTCTATGACAATGCAATGTTCATCCTGGCCATAAATGACTACCTTTCGGTAGTGGACGACGGAGAATGGATTGCCCGCAGGGATGATGTGTCAACCAATGTACGCAAACACCTCTGGGATGAGGAAAGGTGCAAGTTCATTCCGCATATCTATCTGGACGGTTCCCCATTTCCCGAGGACTTTGACGAGAATTCTATCTGGTACACCGGAGGCACCGGCATAGCCGCGCTTGCAGGGTTGATGTCGGATGAGGAGCTTGCGTCCAACAACCGTCAGTTTCTGGCAAATATGCGGGAGGCCGGCGCACATTCGATATGCCTGACTGCATATCCTCCATATCCCGAAGGATATTTCGACAACTCCGGTATGCAGCCTTATATGTACCAGAACGGAGGCGACTGGACCTGGTACGGTGTACGTGTACTATGGGCGATGATTGAGCGGGGGATGGTCAGGGAGGCATACGAGGAATTCTCTCCTATGCTTGACAGGGTGATTGCCAATCAGGGATTCAACGAATGGTACACCCCCGACGGCACACCCCGCGGTTCAGGAACCTTCAGAGGGGAGGCGGGCGTGATGATTGAGACTATCGACCGTCTTCGTGATTGGGCCGGCAGGTAAGTATAATTGGCGTTTAATGATTCGAAGAGCAACAACAGATGATATCCCGGCCATTCGGCAAATAGCCGATATTGCTTTCCGTGATACATACAGGGACATCCTTTCCCACGAGCAGATGGAGTATATGATGGATTGGATGTACTCTGAGAGCAGTCTTTTACTGCAAATGACCCAAAAGAGCCATATTTTCTTTATCGAAGACGGGAAAGGATATGTTTCATTCCGGGAAGAGGGGAGGACAGATGAAATGAGGTTCATCTATCATATAGAGAAACTTTATGTCCTTCCGCAGTTTCAGGGACAGGGCTTGGGCAGGAAACTGTTCGAAACGGTTGTGGAGAATGCAAAGTCTTTCTCCGGCGGCCCGATACGCATTGAACTTAATGTAAACCGGGGAAACAAGGCTGTCTCTTTCTATGAGCATCTCGGGATGCATAAGGACCGTGAAGGAGATTTCCCAATAGGGAAGGGCTTCTATATGAACGATTATATAATGGCCATCGATTTATCCCTTTCTTTTCCTATTCGAAAATCTTTCTGTATTCAGGACCAAGAAGGCTTTTAAGGTAGTCTTCCGGATTGACTTCAGATTCTGCGTTCCATCTGTTTGTCACGGAAAAAATGGAGCCGTCAGAGTTGAGTATGACACACAGGATTGATTCGCCATAGCTGTCGTTGGGGAATGTAGCCGCCGGTTTTTTGGGAACACGCCTGAAATCGTCCCTCATAAGCAGGAAGAACCTGTATGTTCCACCCAGAGAAAATCCCTCGAATGCTATCTCGGATACTGTGATGCACCAGTCGTCGGTCCATTGCCTGTATTTCTGAAGTTCCTCGAAAGAAGATACTTCAACCGATGAATATCTGATGTTCAACGAGTGCGACGGCAGATACGACCACGATGGACGAATGCTGTATGTTAATGCAGGTCTTGGAGGCGTGGTGCCTCTGCGCATCGGATGTCCGTCAGAGATTACGGTAATCACGCTTCGGTGCACCTGCAATACCGAAGAAGAGGCCACTTGGAGTGTTTACCCCACGCAAGCCAGAATATAATCGGAACTTATGCCTGTACAGATAACGGTCGTCAGGCCGCGGCCCATATCCTTGACGGAGGCCCCAAGTAGCCACACATCCTCATCAACTATCAGATAGCGGTCGTGAACGGTCTTTGACAGTTGTATCCTTTTCACGGGAGAGTACTGGGCATTGTGCTTCGCAAAGTCCAGTTCGGCCTTATCGCTGTATCTTGTATAGACGGTGGCCTCAACTCCCGCGGCACGTTTGTCCAATAGAAGCAGCGTGCGGTCATCGATGAAGTTGTCAATCAGGATGATTCTCTTCCTTGCAGTTCTCGCCAGTTCCGACAGATACGAATATGCATCCCACACGCAGCCCGTGGGAATGACAAATTCTGTCGGTTTTTGATTTGTCTTGATATAGAAGTCGATGTCCTCCTGCTGCCTGTCCAGACGGTCTTCGATTTTCAGCAGCCGCTCATCAACGTGCTGCTGAAGCGCCACCACCTGACGGTTGATGCTGTAGCCCTGAAGGAGATGCTGTTTCAGTATTTTTGTCGCCCATTGACGGAAAAGGATGCCCTGCGGAGAATGGACACGATATCCAACCGATAAAATCATATCGAGAGAGTAATGTTCCGTCTGATAAACCTTGCCGTCGTTTGCAGTTGTCGCAAATTTTGCGACAACTGTCATTGTTCTCAGAACTGTCGTATCATTTGCGGCAGTTGAAACGGCCAATTCCTCTCTTAGAGCATTATTGATGTGCTTTCCAATTGTTTTGACATCACGCCCGAAAAGATTAGCCATTTGCTGACGTGTAAGCCATACTGTATCGGCATCAACACGCACTTCAATTCTTATCTTCTCATCCGGCTGATAGAGAACCATCTCACCACCTTCTGACCTTGTCTCCACTCGTATCTCTGTCTGGCCCATACTCATCCTTATATTCTCAGGACAATGATAGGAAATATCTCTTACAAAAAAACGTAAACCTTATAACCGGATGAAGATTTACGTTTTGTTGGAAAAATTCGGATATCAGCCGCTTCGTGCGCAGAACCGGGCTTCCCACGCACGAGAACCTCAAAATGATGTGGCCCGTGCGTGATAGCCAGCACTTTGCGCACGAAAAACAACGGAAATTTATGCACTTTTCGGATTTATTTGTAAATTTACTCCCGCTTAGCTAGCCCAGCGGCCGGACTTTCCGATACATTCGTTTCTGGGAACTGGTTGCAGGGTTGGGTGGGCAGACATATTGAAGACGTTACTGACGTTTATCTTCTAACATCAAACTTGGCACTTTGATTTAATCGAAAAGAAGATAGCGCAACGGGGCGTCCACTGGTGATGACGATTGAGTCACCTCGTCTTTGGCGTGGACTATACTCTATATCATCCCTGACGTGGGCTGGCTACGTTGCTTATCCTTTTCGATGGCAGCCAAGGCCTGATGTTGGGATGAGCAAAAAAGTAAGACTCCCACGTCTTTTTTTGTATCCGTTCGGAAAGGGGTGCGCCGGGCAAAAAGTGGTATTGAAGCAATGGATAGTTTACTTCCTTCCAAATTATCTGTATTTGATTTTTTCACCCAGTTTGTTTCGGGTACGCTGTTACTATCGTGGGGATATTGTGTTTTTTTGCGAAATAGCCCCTTTTCATTATGTCCCCTGCAAAAATTATTGTTCGTTGTATTCAGTTATCTGACTGGACTTATATATTTCAAGATTGTTGATTATACTAGCGACATAATGCATCGAAAAATATGTTGTTCAGGAACAGAACTTGACCATAGTAAACTACACTGCAACACTATTCCGAATAAATGTAATTCTGAGAAGAAGCGTATCCGCCATTTAATATTTACGACACTTTTTTGTAAAAATTGTCCCATTGACACTTATTCCAGTAAAATTTCTAATAAGCCAAAAAGCGGCTGTCAGTATTCTGATTATTATACTGCTTATTATCGAGTGGCGAAAGCCGGATTTCTTAACCCTGTACCGGTTCTGGAGCAGCAAGTGGCTTTCATAAAATCGATGTTGTTTATTATTCTTCTGTATGGAGCATATCTACCGGAACAATTTACAGTATCTTGCAAAGGAGGTTTTTGTCCTTATAGGTTAGCTTTGGCTTTCGTATTATTTGTTTTGTGTATGTGCGTTGAGAATTGTATCCAAAACAAGATCTATTCTCACATATGGGAGGCTGATGAGTATTTAAAAATAATTTTAAACAGCCATAAAGGAAAATCCAAAAAACAACAAAATCCATAGTAGATAGAATTTTAAATTGCAACAATGCTGACTGCCAAGTTTTAGCAATGATAGGTAATATATTTGAAACCAAATTTGATAATAGAGAATTTTATGAGTGATTTTTTTAAAAACATTTCGGCTCTTGTTCCGAGAAATGCTAATGGAGATGTTATGGTTCCATCCGGTATTAAAAACGTCCTTTCTGATGTGGGAGCCAAGGGAGGCCAAAAATATTCAAATTTTATTGATAAAATAGTTGATTCAATTTTTAAAAAGAAAAAATAATGGCAAACGATTTAATTAAAGCAATCATCAAAGGAATAACTGTACTCGTTGCCGGCGGTTTTACGGCAAAAGTTGCAAAGGAAGGGAATAAAAACCTCACTGCTTGGCGTGAAAAACAAAATAAAAACACCAATCGGTAGTTCTTCAACATGTATGTATTTTTTTCATTCGTTTCCTATTTCCTCAAAGATGAATACTGATATTACGTACTATCGGCCAAAATGGACATGTGGAAGATATGATGAAAAAACTCATTCTGCCATTATGTTCAATTTACTTTCCGGGTACAGCTTCTTTTTCGAAGAAATATCTGCGGATGTAATAGGATTATTATTGAGTTTTTCTAGGGATTGCCCTATTTCAATAGATTGTATCTCTGAAAAAACTCAAATAGATAAAGCCGTCCTTTGCCCATTTCTAACGGAACTTGTAGGCACTGGCTTACTTACAGGTGATGTTTACACAAATGATCAAATTAAGGATTATAGATGTGCTTTAGCCTCGCATAGTGAACAAGAGAATCTTGGTATTCGCGACATTGAGCCCTATGGACTCTCTACTTCCGATGCGGAAATAGCTTATATTAAGCGAGTTAATCGCCGGTCGTTAGTTATGATGCTTGAACTGACATACAACTGTAGCGAAAGGTGCATTCACTGCTATAATCCAGGAGCGGCAAGAAATGATTGTGAAGTCAGTCAGAGAGGAGTTCATTCGAAGTTAGATTTGACACAATATAAACGATTAATTGATGAATTCTACGAAGAAGGGACTTTTAAAGTATGCTTGACAGGTGGCGATCCTTTCTCAAATCCATATGTATGGGAGATTCTTCAATATTTGTACGAGAAAGAGTTTGCAATTGAGATATTTACCAATGCTCAAAGGCTAGTGGGAAAAGAAGACAAATTGGCTGAAGTCTTTCCTTGTAGTGTTGCTGTCTCAATTTATAGTGAAGATTCTTCAGTACATGATTCTATTACGTCGGTGAGAGGCTCTCATGAGAGAAGTTTATCTGTATTGCGCAAATTACACAGGCTGCATATTCCGTTAATTATTAAATGCGTCATTATGCAGAATAATGTTAGGACATACCGCGGTGTATATGAAATAGCAAAGGAACTTGAAGCAGAGGTCCAGTTTGATTGCCGTTTGTTTGATGCCTCTGATGGGGACAAATGTGTGAGCAACAATCTACGACTTAATAAGAATCAACTCCGTATTGTATATAGGGATCCCCTAGGGTTATATTACGTCGGTAAGGAAGCAAAGAATTTTGGTGCATGGAAACTAAACAAAAACGAACCTGCATGTCTGGCTGGCAACAACAATTTGTGTATTACGCCTGAAGGATATGTTATTCCTTGCTGTACTTTTCATGCCATTTTGGGAGACATAAAGAAACAGAGCTTTCGTTCGATAGTAAATAAGAATCAAACACTGGATGATTTACTTTCTTTGAATGTTTCCCACTATGAAGAATGTGGAACGCATGAATATTGTGATTTCTGCGTTTTGTGCCCAGGCTTAAATTTTGGCGAGCACGGAACACCGGCTAAAGCAGCGGAAAATAGTTGCTATTATGCCAAAATACGATATGAAGTATTTCAAGAGTTAAATGCTGGAAAGGACCCATTGCAAGGGAAGGATATTGAGACCGCTCTTCATGAATTACCTCAATTTGAGAATTCTCATTTATGCAAAAATCTGTCTACTAATCATTTGAACGCGCCATTGGAATTAAAAAAGCCCTAAATTCCGATTCAAATAAGAGCTCTTTGGATCGAATAATAAGTATAGTGAGCTCATTGTATAACCTTTTTAATTTTATTAATTATGAAATTGTCTATCAGTGTAGTTTCGTATGCAACCCGCTATCAGGCTTGGGGGTGTAACAACACCACAATTGGTTGTATCCAAAGAGGTCTTTGCCGTTGCTAAGGCATTCTAGATGTACAAAAACCCGTCACAGATAATAGTGACGGGTTTTATGCAAGAGTCCATTTCAACATAAAATCAATCCTTTGCATATTTATCATATTATTTCTGCAATTCAAGATGGATAAAGAACATCTTTCTCAATTACTAAAATCATCTTCTGTTTCCGGGTATGAAGATGAAGCAATAGGTATTTTTATTGCCAAAGCAAAAGAATGTGGAGCAAATACTCATATTGATATTCTCAATAATGCATTTGCGCAATATGGAGTGAGGAGCGCGCCAATCACAGTGATGATTGATGCTCACATTGATGAAATTGGATTCCAAGTTTGTTATATTGATGATAATGGCCTTATTTATGTGCGAAAAGTAGGCTTGATTGATGATTCTTGTCTTCCCGGAAGCGTAGTTGAAGTGCTCACAAATAATGGGGATAAGATAAAGGGGGTTATCGGGAAAAAGCCTGTCCACTTATCATCATTTGATGAAATGAGATCCGTCCCAAGTATAAACAATCTATGGGTTGATACCGGATTAGATTCTGGAATAATCAAGCAACAGGTTTCCATTGGCGCACCTGTTTGCTTCTCGGCAAATCTTAAATATTTGGGTAACAATAAAATATCGTCAAAAGGAATTGATAATAAAATTGGCGTATATGTATTGACTGAAGTCATGAAAAAAGTTGCGGGGAATTGTGAAAATCTCAATGTGATTTTTGTCGCATCTGCGCAAGAGGAAATCGGTTCACGCGGAGCACAATTTTGTGCAGGTCAAATAAAACCGGATTATGCCATTACCATAGATGTTGAGTTTGCAACAGATGTCCCGGATTGCCCAAAAACGCAATATGGTGATATTCCATTGGGTAGAGGGGTTGTACTATCAAAAAACCTTGATTCGAATAGAGTATTCACTAAGATAGCTGAGGATCTCGCTATTTCAAATGACATTCCACATCAATTTTCAGCTCACTATATGGCAACAGGTGATACCAATTCTTCTGCTATTCAATTATTCGGATCTTGCACAAAAACTCTTACGCTTGGAATCCCCTGCAGGTATATGCATACTCCTGTGGAAATGGTTGATATTAGAGACGTGGAATCTGCAATAGATTTAATCGAGCATATTATTAAATTCATAGCGCAGCAACATAAATGACTTACCTCATGTTATTCAGCGAAAACTTTATTATTATAAAAGAGAAACAATTATATACAAGACGTCAAGTCCATGACAAATACGTCATTCTTGAAGAAATACGCTTTGTGTTAGACAATCTGTATGAAAAAGATCGGGCGAAATATGAAAGGTGTAAGTCAATAATTAAGCCTAATACATGGGATGCTCTTGAAGATGCATGGAAATTGTGGAATCCAGCTCCGAAAAATACTGGTTCATGGGGAGGAGTGCGTAATATGACTTTTACATTGGATGGAAGAAGCCCGTATTTCACGGATTGTTTGCGAAATCATTTTATTCAATGCACATATGATGAACATGGCAGTCCAAACTTTGATAAGGTAACCTATCCTGGTTCAATAGTGGATATTTCTGACTTATATGATACCATGACAATAGAACAATTAGTAAAACGCGGTGGTTCTCGAAATAGTCTACAAGAAATTGCTCAAGATAGGATGTCTATTAAGTTGGAAAATGTTGTGAGAGCGTGGGCGGAAAGAAACAGAGTTCCATACGATAGTTATGACAGTTTTTATAAATGGCGAGATGAAAATGACCTTGTCCCTCACGAAGATACTAATTGCGAAACGATGCGTCTGGTATATAGGCCCGCGCATAAAGCATTCACTCATAGGGGAGGTATTTCTAACGCGAAAAACATAAAAAATCATTTCTGTTTGTAAAAGTACTACTACAATGTCCTTACTCGAATTAGAGCCAAGCGCCGGAAGGTTTGCAACGGTGGAGAACGGATATTATCGACTTGACAACGGCAAGAAGGTCCGCGCAATCTGCGTGTACCATCCTTCCGTTGGGTATAGTTGGGATTATTGGCATAAAGTAATAAACTTTTTCTAGTTATGTATTTCGATTTATTTTTGGATTTTTTTGGGAAAGTGAATTCCCCCTCTTGCCCCGTTGTTGGCAAATATGACAACGAAAAGAATAGCTATGCGTTCCCTCTGCTCAAAGGTGGTTATGAGTTCTGCATATTTGTAGAACCAAAAGGGAATGACAGTGTCCTTATTCAGATAGCGTATAACCAACAAACAAAGTTAACTTGTTGTCTGGATGAAAACGATGAGACGCTTTGTAACGAAAACAAATGGAAGGAGTCGGTTTATGGCAAATGGCTGTCCTCGCCTGATTATGACGCTTCAATCCAAGATGAGATAAAGAATATTCTCTTTATTGTTTATATGTCTTTTCGCTTGTGTGTTGAATAAAATGTCACTTTACAGAGTAAGAACCAAGCGGCGTAAATGCTGCAACGGCGTGAACATCGAAGCTGGAATGGAGGCACAAGTTGTGACTCTAGTCAATATGACTGTTCAGGTAAACAATTGGCAATACGTAGAAGATGCTTTTATGCGAATCTTTGGCATTTCGCTACGTAAGGCGAATTGCCTGAACACCAGTGACCTTGAAATTACGAAACTGAAATAAAAGCATCGGATTTAGATTGCCTTATTTTGGCAGACACGTGGACTATTTTTGCAGAAAGAACATTAATGGTTTACGTAGTATGTCACTGTATAGAGTAGTTACCAAACGCCGTAAAAAACTCAATGGTGTTACCCTCGAAGCGGGAATGGAGGTTCAAGTGCTGACTCCCGAAAACACATCATACAGAATAAATGACTGGAAATATGTCGAGGATTCATTTATGCGTACCTTCGGTGTATCACTGCGCAATTTCGGCTGCTTGTGCTCAGATTATCTGGAAATAATAAACATCACAAAGAAGCCTAGGTATTCTTCCGGCCCTAAGCCATTTGACAAAATAGTCAGTATCAGCACTTCATCATTTTACCCAGACAGACAGGAATGGATAGACATCTTTGCAAGAGCCGAGATGGAAAGTCCAATTACAAAACAACTTTTCGTAAATGGGCCATGGGGGTCATTGATATGTGAGAAACCTAATAGAGGCCCAATAAATATCTCCTTCCCTCACAATTGTAATTCGTATTCAATGCGAGACGGATGCGGGCTAAAGTCAAGACTGACTAATTTTATATCTGAAGATTTTAACCGACTTTGTTGGGCCGACATTACATATGTCGGGCCCAATGAATATAATGGAGATTGCCCGGCTAATCTTGATGAATTGTGCGTGTTTTACAAACAACTCAGGCAAAAAAGTCGTGTGTCACTCCAAGAAAAAGAGTTTGTTGTGTCTCTATTCTCGAAATATATGTTCGAGGAATCACAAAAGATAGCTGATTTACTGAAAATGCCATTCAAAAGCCTGAAGTTATATGAGCGGAAATCTGGTGGCAGCATTGCCTTGACTGATTGCGAAGGTAAAATCTCTTACAATAAGCGATACCTTTTCTATGATCCTGATTCCATAAGGGCGGTCCTTGTTCATGAGTTATGTCATTCCGTATGTCCCAGCGACCACGGGCGAGAATTCAGCAGTACTATGGAAGGTGCCATGCTAAAGCTCGGTTATATTCCAAGACCATGTTCCTCTTCGCAATACCTAGCAATGAGTAAAAAAACCGGGGCAGATTTTCCAGTTGGAATAAACTGTCCCGGCTGTACCTGGCTATCTCATAGAATAAAAGGTGACGATGACAATTACCTGTATGGGGTAAAGGTTAAGAACAATCCTACTTCGGCCTCCAGTCGTGGTGTTTCAGCCAGATGAAGCCTTCGTCTCTGGTGATGACGGCAACATCCACCGGGCCGCCGACGGATTCTTCCGAGGCAGTGATGTGACGCTGCAGGTTGGTGATTGATATCAGGCTCTCGGCCATATCCGCCATATCTTCGACACCGAAGGCTTCGACTGTATCGACAAGACCGTTGACATATTCGGTCTGGATGAATTCCTGCACCTTTTCATCGTGCTTTCCGGTAATCTCGTCCAGATTTGTCTCCTGAATCCTGGCAATCGTGGCTTCATCTATGCCGGCTTCCTTCATAGCCTCAAGCATCTTGTCTTTGGTCTGAGAGGCGGTCTCTTTTGCAAGCTCATCCACTTTTTCGTGAAGCGCCGGGGAAATTCCTTTCATCACGGTCATCATAACGTCAACCTGGGCGAAAGGAACGATGGCGGATTCGTTCTCGTTGCTGATTTGCTCGTTTTCGTCAGGAGAATAGCAGAAACGCAGGTTGCCGTCGAAAATTCCGGATACATATATCGGTATCAGCGAGGGGAACAAGTCATTCTCGCCGTAACCGACAAAGACAAGGCCGGTTCCGTTGTAGAAGAAATTCGAGCGGATATATTCGTAAATACCTTTCTCCCAGTCTTCCCTCATATCGGTAGGGAAGTCTTCCTCCTTGCAGAGTTCCATAAGTCCGTCTATGTCCTCTTCCGCGTACCGGAGGAAGTTGCGGAATTTGTAATCTTCGAGTTCCATACTCTTGGCGTTCTGCTCATTGATCAGTTCCGTCATCTCTTCAATCCCGACCTTGAGTGCCTCCTTAATCTTTGCCCGAGCCTCTTCATCCGTCAATTCGGGAGCATCTTCCGGGGCATTTGCCAAATCTTCATCAATCTTCGCGGATGCATAGTCCTTGACCTTGTTGTAGTATGTTCCGATTTCTGATCTCAGATAGCTATGCTGCATCCTGTCTTCTTTCAACCTCGGCTCTTTCGAGAGGAAGTCAATGAAATTGTCTACATATCCCTGAAGTGTCGGAAATGGTTTGTCGCCGTGTTGCTGACGATAGAGTTTGATCAGGACCTCGAGAGGGACTCCCATAAACTCCAGACTGCTGAAAAGCATCAGTCCTACCGGATATTTTTCGGATAGTTTGAAAATCTTTGTCGCGTTGTTATATATACGTGTCTGCTCTCCGTTCTGCACTGTCATAGCGCTGTCTGCTGTCAATATAGCAGCCTTCTTGTTGAGTATTCCTACTATTGCTGTCATAATGCTTATGGTTTTATCGTGTATGCTTTCTTCAGGAATTCTTCAATCAGAGAATCATCCTTGCGGCAGTCAGGCAGTGAAGCCATCCTGTCTGCCTTGTAAATGGAATTGTCCTCCTTGATAGTGCTCTCCGGGTACTTTTGCTCAAATTCAAGATTGCGGGCGATGGCCTCTCTGTCGCACTCATCGCGGCCATCGAAGTCGAAGTATTCCACAACTCTGTTGTAGATGAATTCGCCCTTGCTCATCTCAACGGGGCGGTGCTCGGCCTCGTGAAGGAACTTGTCTATGAACTGTCTCTCACCGCAGTTCTCCCACCACCATAGACGGCTTCCGTCCTGCTCGCATATCTGTTGAAGTTCAACTGTAACTTTGACTTCAAAGGTGTTCATTCTCATGTAGTCAACGATACTGTAGTCGTAATGGGTTATGATGGCGTGGGTGACATAGCACATGACGATATGGTCGAGTTTCGGATGAACCAGCCACGATTCGGCCCAGGTAGTGCCGTCATCAAGCTCATTTTCAACACCGAGTTCCTTGTCCGTCATAGATGAATTCCTCATCTCGTCCTTATCCCAGTGTGGATGGCATTGTATCAACGGCACGTCACCGTGATATTCCCGTTCGATGAATGCCACGATTGGTATCATCCTGGCGAAGTCTGACCCGTAGAAGGCGTCATCTTCCAAGCGCAGAATATCCTGCTCTTCCTCTCCCCAATATTTCAAGGTGCCTTCGACGTCAATGTCGTCATCCTTCTCTTCGAGCGGCATATCAAGGATATAGCGGAACATCTTGCCTGTCCTGCTGAAAAGGTCATTGGTCAGGTCAAGCAGGTGCGCGTTCTGCTCCTCTATGCGCTTGACCTCCGCATCGCTGCAGTGGATGGCGAACATCTTCGAGAGAGCATAGTACCTGTTCCCAATGTACCACTCCAATCGGTCCATGTCGTCAATGCAGTCGCAGATCTTCAATAGATAACCCTCATATTTGCCGTCAACGATGTCAAGAATCTTCGCTTCCGCATCCTTGAGTTCATTGCGGTACTTGTCAAGCCTTTCCTCTACGGGCAGGGACTCGTACCCGTCCATCCTTTCGTGGAAGGCGTCGTTTTCAGCTGAAAGCTGTTCCCATAGTTCCATATAGCGTCTTTTTAATTTGTGATCTCTATGCATTGTATTTTCCGTCGTAAACGTCTTTCATATTGTTGATGTGCTCCTTCATGGCTTCTCTAAGACTCTTCGGCTCAAGAACCTCGACACAGTCATTGTATTGGAGAAGGTCTTGCTCCAGGTCCCAGGTCGGTGCCATGAAGTATTCGAAGATTGACCAGTCCTCGTGCTCTTCAACTTCTTGCTGAGAAGAGTGGATAGGAAGGGTCTTGAAGTAATGCCTCTGCCTGTCCCAAACCTTAAGGCGTATTTTCTCGGGCTTGTAGTTGATATCATCGTGTACGATTCCGAACCAGTTGGAGAAATAATCCTTTGCATCGAATCTCTCCGGAACTTTGAAGTCCCGTCTTGTCTGAAGCAGGCCCTTTATCCTGTCAAGTGCGTAAATCCTCGGCTTCTGCTGGTCGGAAGGTTTCCCGACCACGTACCAGCGCTGCTTGAAGAGCTTGACGCAATAGGGGGCGATTATGATTCTGAATTTCGGTGAGTCCTTGAACTTCTGATACTCCATCTCCAGCATCTTGCCTTCTTTCATCGCATTGATTATGGTCCTCAAGTAATCCTGACTGGAAGGTATATTCTCCAAAATGATGCGGTCCCGCAGCGCAGAACTCTCATTCAGGAGATTATTAACGGAGAGAGAAGTCATAAGCCAGTTGCGGATGCCATTTGCGTTCAGGTCTTCGTTGGCGATATAATACCCAAGAGCCTTGTCGAACCTGATGTCGATTCCGAACATATCCAGGATTGCCTCCCTGTGATTATGGAAGGTTCTAGGTGGAAGCGGGTCACCGTTTTCGTTCAGCGCACTGCGCTGCCACAAATCGCTCAAATCTGTCTGAGTGATGTGCCCGTGCTGCATTATCGTGTCGAGCAGCCATACGTAGCGATTGAAATAACTTTTAGCCATAGTCTTTTTATCGATTGCAAAATTAAACCTCTTGTCTGCCAAAGTCCGGCATAATGCAAATTTATGAAAAATTACATTCTTTGCCACTTTTTAGCATACAGACCATTTAATTTCGCGGTCAATATTAATGAGGCAACATTATGAATGACAATTCAAAATTGATTATAGGCGGAGTATTGCTGTTTATAGGAGGAACTCTTATTGCCGATGTAATAGAGACTGAAGACGAAATTGACAGCATTGACTATAATGACGAAATCGATTATTATGATGATTATGATGAGATTGACGAACAGTAGACTATTAGAAATATGAAACAGGAAAATTATAAAAGGTATGGTGCCGGAGGACCGAAGAAGATTATCAAACCGGAGTGGGTAAAAGATTTACCCAAGGACGATGCAAAATGGACAATGGAGCAGGAAATGGCCTATTTTGAATGGTGTCACATCTATTCGAGGAGGGGATATTCCGAGAAAGAATGGGAGAATATACATAATGAACGGCAGCGAATCAAGGAAAGGGAATTCAAAGAGATTGCCGGCTTACCAGACTTTGACGGCAGCTTCATCCTAATGGTCTTGAAAAAGAAACTTGAGTGGCAGGCGGAATACTTCGAGAATTTCGGCCACTGCGAGAGCAATCCTTACAAGGCTGCCCAGATGAGGTTGTGCTGCCGATTGATTGACATCATCTGCTGGGGTGGCCAGACCAAGGAATATCAGAGGTCATTCAGAAAATATGTTAATACGAAGAATGCAGAAAGGTTCAGGGGTGTCCCCACTTGGGGCAGGGCATACCTTCACGGTGAGAAACAGGAGCTGAGATATCAGAAGGCCTATGCCTTGCTGTTCAAGATAATGTTTGAGAATATTATGGAATGGTGGGACTGATGGCATGGTAGAGTATTTTATTGCACCAATTCTCGGAGGGGTTATCGGCTATGTCACTAATGACATAGCCATTCGTATGCTTTTCAAACCTCTTACAAAGAAATATGTCTTTGGCATCCACGTGCCGTTCACTCCAGGCCTCATTCCCAAGGAAATCGGACGTATCGCACAGGCTATCGGAGATGTGGTCAGCGAGAATCTTTTGAACAGATTTGTCTTGGAGAAGCAGCTTCTTTCAGACGAGATGGTGCTGAAAGTTAGAAATGCCGCAGAGGCATTCATCGAGAAGCAGAAGTCGAATGAAGAAACTGCCAGAGCGTTTTTAAGAAAGGTCGTTTCCGAGGTGGAACTGGAAAGGATTTCATCCTCTATGAACAGATACATTGCCATACAGGTAAACAAGAAACTGTCCGATCCTGAAATTGGAGAAAGGGTGGCTCATCTAGCAATGGATTATGTTGAGAGAAGACTTTTGGCCGACGGACCGAATATTCTGTCAAGCTTTGCCGGAGGGTTTCTGAGTAGCACGGCAAGCCTTTTTATTGGCCCGCTTATGGAGATGCTGAGGAAACCTACCGAAGACTTGCTTTCAGATACGATTAACGGAATGCTCCGTGAAAACGGAGAAGCCATAGTTTCAGAAATGATTGAAGGAGAGGTGGATGCTTTTCTTGACAAGAGGGTATGCGACATCATGCAAGGACAGGACAAGAGGCTCAAACAGGCAGTTGATGCGATTGAGTCCATATACCGCACACTTATCAAGAAAAAACTTCCTAAAATACTGGAATCCGTTGATATCAGCAGGATTATACGTGAAAGAATCCAGGAAATGGACATCGAGGAGACAGAGGAACTGATTCTGAAGATTATGAAAAAGGAACTGAAGGCAATCGTCTGGTTGGGTGCACTGTTGGGGTTCTTAATGGGGAGCATAAACTGCATCTTTTTTTGAGCAATTAGCATATTGCCTGATTTTGGCAAAGAGACAGAATATCTTTGTAGCATTGAAATTATTTTTAAAAACCGAGATGATATGTTAATGAATCTATTACAAAGCCTGTTCGGGCAACATTCCACACCTGCTCAATTCTCTGATACAGGAAAGGCCGTTGTCAACTCCGGCTATACAGTCGGCTCTGTCTTGGCGGAGAAAGTTTCCAATTTCATTGATGATGCGTGCCATATTTTATTTGACTGAAATTATGACTGATCTTATTAGAATCGTCTCCAAGCTTTTCATTGGAGCAGTAGGGATTGCCTTTGGCGCAACCCTTATCAAACAGAGTATTGACGATGCCCGGGAGGTACAGGAGTACGGTCCGAGCGAAAACTGGTATGAAGACTGATGGTACGGGGAAAAACTTGGTTCAGGTGCTCCTGCTGCGGGCACGTGTTTGAAGCATTGGATATTGAGGACAATGCGACGGTGTTCTCTGTGCCTATGCCTTGCCCTAAGTGCGGAGGCAAGGGGTACGCAATAGGGCCTCTGGGATTATTTATCAAGGTTGCAAAAAAAATAGCCGACAAACTGGCTGTCGGGAGGAGACTGAAATGAAATTTTATGAATTACTGCGAAGAGTAAGGTTCGAGGATATGGTTCCTACTCTCAAGGGATTTTGTATCAGAGACAGGCAATCTGTCGGGCAGTTGGCATATTACAAACAGGCCTTCGACTGCCTGCGCCTGATGAAGCCGGAAATCAACGATGATACTATGCGCGTGGGAACGAGTGACGGGGAAGGTGATTTCTGGGCAAGGAGTCTTGGAAAGACGATTGTATATAATGAGGGCCTTCCTTCTGATGACGGTGTGGTTGCCGCTCATTTCCTGTGGAATTGCACGTTCTACGGGTTCAAGACGGGTGCCGGCTACAATCCTCATTCTGACGAAGATAATCCGTATTGGATGAAAAGCTTCCGCATTATGGAAAAGGATATGGCCTTTGCCGCTCATCTTTCGTTGAAAAGGTTTCATAAGATGGATATCCTTGAAAGGGATGAAACCGAGGCGTTTGACAAGCTGTATAGCCCTCACTGCAAGATGAACCGTTCCAAACGGATGCGTCTGCACAGGCACGAGGTGATGCAGAAAAAGTATGACAGGATGGCCAAGGTTTGGGAAACGATTGACGAGATATGTTCCATCGACGCGGATATCAAGCCGGATGACTTGAAGTATCTCTATGATACGGCACGGATATACAACGACAGGTTTGAATCCCACACGGAGGATCCGTCAAAACGGATTGATTATCTGCTGGATTTGATAGACAACTGGTCAAAGGCGGACTACAGAAGTTGCGATTCTCTCGTCATAGATGTCCTCCACGACAAGAAGCATCCGTTTTCCGAAGAAGAGATGGGCAAGTTGAACGCCTTTTTGGATTCCTGCAAGCTGTTGGACAGAGCCATCTGCGGGACCCTGGCTACCGATGACTTCGGAGAGGGGGCGGAGATAATTCTGATTGGCAGCATCAGGAAATCAGGGAAAAGAAGTAAGAAATAATGGTGAAGTGTAAGAACGGCGGATATGAAACGGGAAAACTATAGGAGATACGGTTTTGGCGGACCGAAGAAGATTACCGAACCTCAGTGGGTAAAGGATTTGCCCAAGGACGATTCGGAGTGGACCCCGGAGCAGGATATGGCATATAGATGCGAATACCCGATTTCGCTTAGCCCAGAAAAGGAATCCGTAATCGATATCGTGCTTCCTGACGACCAGCAGTTCTTCAATCTGCATCTAGCCGTCTCGCACAACGTCAATCTTGATTTCATCAAGGCCCTTTCCAATGAGAGGACAATCAAACCTTCCAAAATTGAACTGGACCGGAAAACTCTGGATATCTTCCGGAATGGAGACACTGATGACATCTATGGTTTTGCTGTCCATATGAATGACAGCAAGGTGTCCACAAATTTAATCTCTTGTTTTGCAGTGAGTTATGGCGGTGCCTGGAATGAGCCAAAGATGTAAAATAGGGAAACATATCGATTTGCCCTTTTGAAAGTAAAGCTGATCTTAATGTCTCATGCGATGAGATGTTATTCGTGTCTGACAAACTTGGTCTAATTTGTTAAAATATTTGCGCGAGTTATGTAAAATACATATCTTTACGCTAGTATTCATATAACTTAAGCAAATTACACTGCGACTGTATGGTAATTAATAGCTTTTTAATAGAAGGTATATCCAATATAGGCCGCCTGAGATTGGACCTTGGTCAGTTGAATGCCCTTATAGCACCTAACGGCTATGGCAAGAGCAATGTGCTGAGCGCCGTTGAATTCGGAATGAAGTTCCTTTCGGCAGCTCCGCAGGAGAAATTGCAGATGATGAGAAGTCGCTTTATGCCTATTAACAATGATATGCTCGGAAAGGACTTCTGCTTTGAAATCTCCGGACAGTTTGACGGGGACGAGCAAGATGTTCAACTCCAATACGGCTATCGTTTCAAATGGGCATCTGGAGATAATGATGGAATCATCTTGTCTGAGTGGCTGAAAGTCAAGAAAAGTGCCGATCAGCGTTACAGGCAAATGCTCAGCAGGACATCAACAGATGGATGTCTGATTGTGCCATCCGCCACAGGTAGATGCACCAAAGCTTTTGACGTGGCATCCTCTCAGTTGGCGCTTAACTCGATAGCTCTGTCTGCCGGGATGTTCCTCAGCGATATGGCATCACTCATATGTGGCACAATCGTTCCAAATCTCGAGACACTGGACAACCCCGAATCCTATTTCTCCGTTGACGGAGAGAAAGGTATCCGTATGCTAGGCGGTGATACTCTCAGTGCCTATCTGTATAAACTGAAAGAATCGGATGAAGATAACTACGCGATTCTTGTAGACGGCCTGCTGCAATTGCTTCCCGGCATAGAGGAATTCTCCCCGAAAGTCATAACCCTTGCTGATGGGCAGAGTAAGATATACGACATCAGGGTTAAGGAGAAGCATAATTCACAGCCCACAAGCATCCGTCAATTATCAAGCGGTAGCAAGCGCATTATCTTCCTCTTCACACTGTGTCTGGCAGCGCGACGGAAAAACATTCCGCTCATAATGCTTGAGGAGCCGGAGAATTCCGTCCACCCTCATCTTATGGAAAATCTCATTCTGGCAATGCAGAACTATGCTTCAGACACCAAGATTCTCATCACCAGCCATTCGCCTTATCTGATGCGTCATCTTCTGCCTCAGCAGATGTATTTCGGCCTTCCTTCCAATGACGGAACAGCGCATTTTGCAAAGGTCATCCCATCAAAAGAAAGAGCCCTGTACCGATATGCAGGAGATCTGGAACTGACGTTCGGCGAGTTTATGTTTGACTTCATGCTTGAGGTGGATGGCGATACCAAAAAAGTTGCTAATTTCTTCGCGGAGAATTGATTATGAAGAACATTAGCGACTACGCATCAAAGCAAATCATTATTTTCGTGGAGGGGGATACGGATGAGGTCTTCTTCAAGGCCTTGCTCGATTATTACAAGTCTTCAAGTCCGGCCTCTCTGACGCCTTGTGAGGTAATCAACCTCAAAGGTGTCACCCGTTACACCAGCAAACTTCTGGCAAAACTCCGGAATGAGATTCTGCTCGAGGCCAAAAGAAAGAATGCCAGTATCCAAACCATCTGTTGCACCTACGATACAGATGTATTCGAAGTCCGTAACCCTCTGATTGTTAATTGGGATTCCATAAGAAAGCAAATATCGAGGATGGGAGTGGCAAGCTTCATCAGAATCGGAGTAAGCAGTTCCATAGAGGACTGGATACTGGATGATATCGAGGGGATATGCGCATATCTCAAATTGAAGCAGATTCCCAAATCGCTTAAAGGTACCAACGGAAATGCCAGACTGTGTGACCTGTACTCTAAGGCGAAGAGAATCTACAGTAAAGGCTATTCGGTGCGAGAAATGATATCTTCTCTTAATTTCTCCCTGATAAGGGACAAGCGACAGCCTTCGCTGCAAGAACTTGAGGAGGCTCTTGGGTTGATGACGGTGTCAGCAGATACGGCACACGTTCCTTCCTGAACCTGTATTTCGGGCAGGACGGATATATTCAGGTCTGTTTGAACCAGATGTCCGAAGACGGAGACATAGAGACGCTTTACAGTCCGTTGTGGCTGAAGAAATAATCAATTCATCAAGAGCCATTATGGAGTGAACGCCGGCAGAGCCCCAAAACAAAGAATGGACGTCGTTCGGCCCAATATCATTCCTGTCTGCATATTGCCGTGCATTCACTCGTCCATACATATGTTTTTAACATACTGAGAATCTTTCCCCTATAAAAAATTGACGGTATGCTTTTACTGTTCAGCAGACCGTCAATTTACATAGAGGGATTTTCAAGTCAAATAAGAAACATCTGTAAATCAGTGCATTATGTTGCAGGGGGATTTCCTAATCAAATAGGCTTATCTCACTTCAACACCTTCCACTGCTACAGAAGTTTTTTGAGTTCTTCTACATCAGGAAGAGTCTGCTGCATCTCTTCCGGCATCTCGGCAAGAGTGGAATAGGTTGCCACGCCCATCGGTTTGCTATAATCCTGAACAGCATATTGCGCATAGGCCTTATTTGCTTCCTTGCAGAGCACTATGCCGACTGATGGATTTTCGTGGGGTTTCTTCACCTTGTCATCAAGAATCTTGAGGTAGCCGAACAGTTGGCCAAGGTATGCGTCTTTGAAGTCTCCTATTTTCAGCTCAATCACAACGAGAGCATTGAGTTCTCTATTGAAAAAGAGCAAATCCGGAAAATGTTCTACGCCATACATTTCCAAATGGTACTGATTCCCAAGGAAAGCAAAATCCTTACCGAAAGTCATAATGAATTTGCGGATATTGCGAACTATCTGATTCTCTACAACTCGTTCATCGACGCAATCATACTCCTCATCTATGTCTTCTGCATTGATGTAGTCGAGTATGTATTCATCCTTGAACATCTGGACTGTTTTCAGGGCCAGCCTTGTATCAGGGATTGTTTCAATGAAGTTATTCGGAATGGTATTGTCGCCGTTCTTGTAGATATCTTGTTTTAATGCATCTCGAAGCTCGTATTTGTTCCACTGATGCATTACGGTCTGGCGAAGGTAGAACAAGACTTCATTGATATCTTTCGTCTTAAGCAGAATCTCCATATGATGTGTGAAACTGACTGATAAGATATCATCCCGTTTGATTTCGTTCGCCACCGGCGACCATTTTTGTACAGAGAAGGAATCTGTGTTGATAAGCGTTTCTGTATCAGAAGGCTGAATTTCGTTCGCCGATGGCGAACAATTTAGATACTGGCTCCAGAACTCAGCAAAGATTCTCATCTTTCTCATGTTGCCTGATGAGAATCCCCTTAACCCCGGCATCTCCTTATGCAGTTGCTCGCTGATGGCATCAATCGCACCGGTTCCCCAATATCCTTCCCGGGAATGAGCGCTGATATACAGACCTATTCCGAAATAGAGCGACAATTCCTGTCCACTTGCCAATCGCAGGGCCCGTCCCTGACTTTCCAGAATCGCTCTTTTGATTATTTTGACATCTTCTCTGTATAGAGTCAAATCAGTGTTCGTTGCCATAAGTGCTACCATTTCTTCGTACAAAAGTAATCTTTTTTCTTCAACCATAGGGCATTCCTCCTAAAATTCATACGGCTTGAATTCTCCCATCCAGCCGCGGACGGTGGCGATTTCATTGAATTCTTCGAAGGTATAGGTCTTGTTCACGAGACTGGTTATCTTCTCGGTGATGTTGTGAGTCTGGCGGTCGTATGAGAACAGG
>JAZLIS010000075.1:0-2491 GCA_045617505.1 Bacteroidales bacterium
ATATGCGGTGGAACTTGCCGGAAGAATTGACGGTGAGATTCTCTCCGGAGATTCCCGCCAGGTCTATCGAGGAATGGACATCGGGACGGGCAAGGACCTTGAGGAATACGGCCGCGTCCCCTATCATCTGATTGACATAGCGGATGCCGGCACAAAGTACAACATTTATCAGTATCAGAAGGATTTCAGCGAGGCGTACCGGGACATTGTCGGCCGTGGGAAGCGTCCGGTTCTCTGCGGCGGAAGCGGTCTTTACATAGAAGCAGTCACAAGCGGATACCATCTGCCCGACGTGCCGGCGAATGAGGCTTTACGGGCAGAGCTGACCGCATTGCCGATGGATGATCTGATTGCCAGATATGAACGGCTCCGCAAGCCTCACAACAAGACCGACTATGACACGAAACAGCGGCTGATAAGGGCTCTGGAGATCGCAATTTATGAGAATGAGCATCCCGTGAGCTACTCCTCCTATCTGCCGCAAAAAACCAAATTCATCGGGATAAGCGTGTCACGGGAGGAACGGAACGCCCGGATTGACGCAAGGCTGGAGCGAAGGTTGGAAAACGGTATGGTCGAGGAAGTGAAAGGGTTGCTGGAGAGCGGGATTCCGGCGGAAGACCTGATATATTACGGTCTGGAATACAAATACATAACTCTTTTTCTCACCGGAGAGATGGATTATGCCACGATGGTGGAGAGGCTTCGCATCGCCATCCATCAGTTCGCGAAGCGCCAGATGACCTGGTTCCGAGGGATGGAACGCCGTGGGATTCAAATCGAGTGGATATGAGATTGAGAAAAAGAGTATATTTGTTGAATTAATTTGTGATGTTATGAGATATTTGATAAGGTCGATAAAGTATCTGATATATTTTGTCCTGATTTTCTTTCTGATTGTCGGGCTGATTTATCTCTTCTCCACGCAGAAGCAGTCGGGACTTTCTTTCGCAGAAATGTTCCAGGAAGGGTCTTTCCCCAAACTTGCGATATTCTTCATTTTCGTTGCGGCAACCTATCCCGCCCTCGGTTTCGGGAAGAGGCAGCTTCATCTCAACGGGGAGTACTCGAAGTATGCCGATATCATCGACCTGGCGATGCGGGACCTTGAGTACGAAAAGAGCTCCGAGGAAGGAAGCAAGGTGGTTTACAGGTGCGCCAGTCACACCAAACGTCTGGGGCGTATGTATGAGGATGCCATCACTTTCGATGTAAGCGGCAATCCCGTCGTGATTGAAGGATTCCGGAAAGACACGACCCGTGTGCTGAACACCCTCTCCTATCGCATCCGTCAGTTTGAAAACCCTGAAGAGCAGGAATAACGGTTATGGCCAAGGGAAAGAACAGAATAGAGATAAAGAACAGGAGGGCGGGATTCGAGTTCGAATTCCTTGAGAATTTTACTGCCGGAATCGTCCTCAGCGGAACGGAGATCAAATCCATCCGCGAAGGAAAGGCATCGCTTGTGGACAGTTACTGCTATTTCTCCGGAACGGAGCTCTACGTCAAGAATATGAACGTGGCGGAGTACTGGTGGGGCAGCGCTTTCAGCCGTCAGGACCCCAGGCGCGACCGCAAGCTTCTGCTGACAAAGAAGGAACTCCGCAAACTGCAGCGTGCCGTCAAGGAGAAAGGACTCACCATTGTAGCCACCCGCCTTTTCATCTCCGAAAACGGCTACGCCAAACTGAACATCTCCCTCGCCCGCGGCAAGCGCGAATTCGACAAACGCGAGTCCATCAAGGAAAAGGATATGCGCCGCGAACGCGAACGCGTGTGATTTCCGCAACACCCCTACTCCGTCAGAACCCCTCAACCAATCCGGTTCGATGTGGGTTAATAAGTCCCTGATATCAGATTACTTCGCAAACAAATCATCCATCACGATTACATTCCTGATGTTCCCTGAATAGGTGTTCTTCTGCAGGCCATAGGTGGTTACCAGTACGGGCATCACGGCACACTTGGTCTTTGATTCCGACTTGTATGCCTCGATTCTGTTACGTATTTTGAGATCTTCTTCTTTCTTCAAAGCATACTCGCCTGAACAATACTTCATCTCACAGACATTTACCATTCTGTCTGCCCTTTCAATGAGAAGGTCTATCTGGGCTGCCGGCTTTGACTCTTCAGAACGCCAACTGAAATATTCTGCTGCTATGGCGCTGATACCCAACGCTTTCTTGATATTTTCAATGTGGCACATACATATTCTTTCAAATGACAAACCCTGCCAGTTGTTGATTGTCGGTGTGTTCAACTGATGGCTCCAGAAATTCGGGTCAGTTGTCGGTCTCTTCAGAAAGGTGTAATTGAACAGGGTAAAGAAGTCAATGACCTGATATATGCCGCCACTCTTTTTGAGATACTTTCCGGACTTATCCTTGACATGATACAGCCTGATGAAATCACATTTTTCCAGATTGTCCAAGTATTCACTCAGATGCCCGCTGCTCTTATCATCCAGATATTTTGCAATCTCATTTCTTGT
>JAZLIS010000076.1:0-7843 GCA_045617505.1 Bacteroidales bacterium
AATGAGGCGATTGTCACCATCGATGATTTCACCTTCAGCGACCAGCCCGGCCGCGGCGGATGGGGTCTTGCCCGCGTGAATCTCGAAAAGGGGTTCCACCACGTCAAGATCTCCCTCAAATGCTACAGCAACCTCTGCCACGTCAAGATGATGTGGTATCCTCAGGGAGAGGGACGCTACCACGAAATCAAGCCGGAGTACTGGTACGTGAAGTAGTTGAACAGACGCGAATCATTCGAGTCTGTTCAAAGTCTGTTGAGGACGGATTTGGCCTTGCGGACGGTCTCGGAGGCGTTGATGGTCTCGTCTGTGACGATTTCCCTGAACGGTGCGAGGATGTCGTCAATCTTTTTGAGTATCTTCGGGTCCCCGCTCTCTCTAAGAATGCGTATCTTCTCGAAATCCTGAATTCCCTCCACGAGCCTCTCGAAGCGCAGGCTACTGCCTTCCGGATAGAGGAGATAGGTGTCCCCGCTGAGCCAGTTGCCGAAGCGGCTGTCCTTGCAGGGGTCTTCGGGCCAGCTGAAGAGCGCCCATCTGAGATATCCCCCGTAACCTCGTGCAGCCGCCGAAAGGGGTATGTATTCCGATTCTGCAAGAGGCGAGAAGGTGAATGTGTTGGGATGATCGGGACTGCAGCAGGTGTAGATTGTGGTTACCAGATTGTCTTCCTTCCTCTGCCGCTTCACCTCGTCGGGAAGATTGGAATAAGAGTATCCCACGCTGATGTCGTACATAATGTCCACAACTTCGGGTGAATAGTTCACCGCACCTTGAATCCTGAAACCGGGGTCGGCCTTCTGCACCACTTTTCTTGCCGCAATAAGCTGGTCCATAGGGCGTTCATCCATTGCAATGCAGGTCTTGTCAAACCAGCCTTTTGCCTTGAGGTGCTTTGCGAAATCAGTCAGGAAGGGGAGGATGTAGTCCTCGTATGCCTGTTCGCCCGGATTGCAGGCGATTGTCTTCACCGTGGAGGAGGCGATGTCGAAATATTCGAACTCATAGCCCCAGGGCACGATTGTGTAGCAGTCGATCTGCTCCGTCACACCGCAGGAGAGCATAAATTCGACCCATCTGTCAAACACGCTGTAGTCGTATGTCCAGCTTCCGTCAAGATGTTTCTGTTTTGCAACCATACTCTCGTAGGGGTCGTATGTCTGGCAGTTCCAGGGATGCCGGATGATGGAGGCGGTTATCACCTTGCCCCCCGCCGCGACATATTTCTCCACCATAGGCCTCATCGCGTCGAAATGCTCCTTGCTCCAGAGAGGGACGTTGAAATAGCGCGCAAAGGCATACGGGTCCTGCCACAGGTCAAGATGGAACGACCACTCCTCCGGGGCGGGAAGCGTCCTTGACGTAACTGTCACCGACAAAGGCAGGGAGATGCTTTTCCCGCCTGAAACGGCTGTGACCGTCCCCTTGTATTTGCCCGCGGGAGTTCCCTGCGGGACTTGAATGGTGAACCAGACGGGGCAGTTGTTCCCCGGGATGACAGCGAACGAGTCCGCATTGACGAGACGGTCCGGCTGAATCGTTACGTTCTCACCGAGTTTTCCGTACCAGTCAGTAATCACATAATCCACGAATGCGTGTGATATGCAGGATGCGGGGATAACCTTTTTGCCGCATTTCAGGTCGGAGACGCTGACGGTGACTGTTGCATCCTCCTTTGTGGAGAATACTGCCTGTGCGCTCACCCGTTCCCCTTTCCAGACGGTCAGGAAAGGGGCCGGGCAGGCTTCCGGGGTTTGGGAACGGTCGTATCTCACGTCAGTGGAACCCCATACGAAATTTTGGGCAGCGATATTCTGGGAAATCAGTGCCATAGCCGCCGCCACAGCGATAAGTGTAGATTTTAGATTCATATTTTCAGATTTTCTGTTCGGAATTTTGTGTCTCTGAACAAAATTAGGGAAATATTTTCTGGATTGCAACAGTCGGATTTCTGCTCCGCCAAAATCGGGAAATCCGCAAAGGCCCCGTCAATCGTAAAATGTTGTATTTTATCATACTTTAGCGGTGGGTGGTAAGGTTTTTTTAACTATATTTGTACAATTGTGGAAAATTGTATTCCACTCCGAAAAATGCTGCTTGTCAATGTGACAGGCGGAAGCGAAGCTGTTGTCTATGAAGCCGGAAACGACATAATTCTAATACATCAATAAATAATGAAGAATATCATCATCACTGGAGGAGCCGGATTCATCGGGAGCCACGTTGTAAGGCTTTTTGTCAATAAATATCCGGAATATAAGATTATCAATCTGGACAAGTTGACATACGCCGGTAATCTCGCCAACCTCAAGGACATAGAGGACAAACCCAACTACAGGTTCGTCAAGATGGACATCTGCGACTTCGAGGGCGTTCTCAAGCTGATGCAGGACGAGAATGTCGATGGCATCATCCATCTGGCCGCCGAAAGCCACGTCGATCGCAGCATCAAGGACCCCTTCACCTTTGCTCAGACCAACGTGATGGGAACTTTGAGTCTGCTTCAGGCGGCAAAGGCCTGTTGGGAAAGCCTTCCGGAAAAATGGGAGGGCAAGTGCTTCTACCACATCTCAACTGATGAAGTCTATGGCGCACTTCAGATGACCCATCCTGAGGGAATCGAGCCACCTTTCACTACAAAGGCATCTTCCGGCAAGCACCATCTGGCTTACGGAGAGAAGTTCTTCACAGAAGATTTGAAGTACCAGCCGCACTCCCCATATTCCGCCGCCAAGGCTTCGTCCGACCACTTCGTCCGCGCATTCCACGACACCTTCGGAATGCCGACAATCGTCACCAACTGCTCCAACAACTACGGCCCTTACCAGTTCCCCGAGAAGCTGATACCTCTCTTTATCAACAACATCCGCCACCGCAAACCTCTCCCTGTCTATGGCAAGGGCGAGAACGTGCGTGACTGGCTGTTTGTCGAGGACCACGCCCGCGCAATAGACGTGATTTTCCACAACGGGAAGATTGCCGAGACCTACAACATCGGCGGCTTCAACGAGTGGAAGAACATCGACATCATCAAGGTCCTCATCAACACCGTTGACCATCTGCTCGGCCGTCCCGAGGGGGCCGATATGGACCTTATCACCTACGTTACCGACAGAGCTGGGCACGATTTAAGATACGCCATTGACTCTACAAAACTCCAGAGAGAACTCGGCTGGGAGCCTTCGCTACAGTTCGAGGAGGGCATCGAAAAGACCGTTCGCTGGTACCTCGACAATCAGGAGTGGATGGACAACGTCACGTCCGGCGACTACCAGAAGTACTACGAGGATATGTACGACAAGAGATAACAACTCATTATGAAACGCTACTGTCAGACACTGAAACTGGTTGACAATCCGGAACTGATACGGAAGTATTGCGAGGTTCACGCCCACGTGTGGCCGGAGATTATTGAAGGCCAGCGGGCTGTCGGTATACTCGATATGCAGATATATCGCAAGGATACCGACTTGTTTATGATATGCGACACGGTCGATGATTTCGATTGGGACAGAGACTGGGAACGCCTCTCAAAAATGCCCCGTCAGGCGGAATGGGAGGCTTTCGTGGCCAAAGCTCAGGGTGCAGACCCCTCGCTTCCCTCCACAAGCAAATGGCAGCTGATGGACAAAACTTTCGCACACCCGCGAGTCACTCGCGGGCGTGCGAAAGTTTTCGTATCCGGATGTTATGACTTGCTGCATTCGGGCCATATAGAGTTCTTTAAGCAGGCCTCGCAGTATGGCGACCTCTATGTTGGTATAGGCTCCGACAAGACCATCGAGGAGTACAAGCATCACAAACCGATGTTCCCTCAGGAGGAGCGTCTTTTTATGGTGAGTGCCGTAAAATACGTCAAGGAGGCCATAATCAACGAGGGCAGGGGAGTGATAGACTTCCTGCCATCGCTTGAGAGGATTCGGCCCGACATTTTCGTGGTTAACGCCGAAGGCGGCTCCGACACCAAGAAAAAAATCTGCGAGGAGAGGGGCATAGAATACATCGAACTTCAACGGACCCCTGCAGAGGGGCTTCAGGCCCGTTCTTCCTCCGCCCTCAAGAAGGAGATGGGGGCAGAAACCGCATCCACCGAAAATTACGGTATCCCCACCCGTCTCGACCTTGCCGGTACCTGGATTGACCAGCCCTATGTGAGCGTGCACCATCCCGGATGGGCCATCACAATCTCATTGGAGCCCACATTCGAAGTCCGTGACAGGTGCGGCCTGAGCACTTCCACAAGGAAGATGATACAGAAAATCTGGCCTGTCAAGCTCCCCAAGATGGACCCCGAGACCCTCGCGCGGCTCGTATTCTGCTTCGAGAACAACCCCGAGCGCGAAGACGGCATAATCAGCGGAGCCCAGGACGCCATCGGCATCTGCGTCCCCGGCCTCTGCCGCCACTGGTACGACAACCACTTCTGGCCCGACCGCATCGAGACCTGCTCGGACGAAATGACACTCCGTTTTCTGGAGGAACATATCGTGATGATACCGATGGAACCCCGCAAACCGGGATGTTCGGTGGTGGAGGGCAGGGACATAACCCCTGTCAAGGTCAAGGCTCTTGCCGATGCCGCCGACGCCTGTTGGGATGCCATTCTCCGGCACGACCTCAGCGGTTTCGCAGCGGCCTACAGAGCATCATTCGAGGCTCAGACTGCAATGTTCCCCGGAATGCTCCACCCCACCTGCGTAGGCCACGGGGCGGAAGAGTGCGGCTACATAGTGGAAACTATTGAAAGATACTCCCGGGAGGACGGTGTCCTTGCCTGGAAGATGCCGGGCGCAGGAGGAGGGGGATACCTCGCACTGGTAGGGGGTGATGCCGCCCGTTGGGGGAAAGCGCATCCGGAAGCGATAAGAATAACGATAAGAAGATAAAATATATAATGCGAGATTACAAGGACATACAGATAGCAGTGGCCGGAACCGGTTATGTCGGAATGTCAATAGCAACGCTGTTGAGCCAGCATCACAAGGTGACTGCAGTTGATGTGCTCCCTGAGAAAGTGGAGAAAATCAACAGGCGAGTATCACCCATACAGGACGAATACATAGAGAAGTACTTCGCGCAGAAGCAGTTGGACCTTACTGCCACCCTTGACGGAGCAACGGCCTACAGGGATGCAGACTTTGTGGTGATAGCGGCTCCGACCAACTACGATCCGCAGAAAAACTACTTCGACACATCGCACGTGGAGGAAGTGATTGATCTGGTCATAAGCGTCAATCCCGATGCCGTGATGGTTATCAAATCCACCATTCCGGTCGGATACACCAGAAGCCTCTACGTGAAGTACGCCCTCAAGTTTCTCACAGATCCGTCATTGAAGGGCAAGTACTTCAACCTGCTGTTCTCTCCGGAGTTTCTTCGAGAGAGCAAGGCTCTTGAGGATAACCTCTGGCCATCGCGCATCATAGTCGGTTTCCCAAAGATGCTTCCAACAGGCAGTGACCGGAAATGGGACGAGGAGAATGCCGCCATCGGTGCAATAGGAAATCCGGATGCGGAAGAGTATGCTCACATCTTTGCGCAACTTCTCCAGGAGGGTGCCATCAAGGAAAACATTGACATTCTTTTTATGGGAATGAAGGAGGCTGAGGCCGTGAAGCTCTTCGCGAATACCTATCTGGCATTGAGAGTGTCATATTTCAATGAATTGGACACATACGCAGAGGTCAAAGGACTTGATCCCCAGGCGATAATAAACGGCATCGGCCTTGATCCGAGAATCGGAACACACTACAACAACCCGAGTTTCGGCTATGGCGGATATTGTCTGCCGAAGGACACCAAACAGCTGCTGGCCAACTATCAGGATGTCCCCCAGAATGTGATGACTGCCATTGTCGAGTCCAACCGCACCCGCAAGGACTTCATTGCCGATCAGGTGCTGAAGATGGCAGGTTACTATTACGAGAATTCGCAGTATGAGTCGGGCAAGGAGAAGGAAGTCGTTGTAGGAGTCTATCGTCTGACGATGAAAGCGGGTTCCGACAACTTCCGCCAATCAGCCATTCAGGGCATAATGAAGCGCATCAAGGCGAAGGGTGCCACCATCATCATCTACGAGCCCACACTGACCGACGGCAACACCTTCTTCGGCAGCAAAGTGGTCAATGACATTGCAGCTTTCAAGGCTCAGAGTCACGCAATCATCGCCAACCGCTATGATTCCTGTCTGGATGACGTGCAGGCGAAAGTCTATACCAGAGACCTCTTCCGCAGAGACTGAAAGTTGTGCGGACGCAAAGCGGCTTAGTCACTCGCGTCCGCGCAACTTTCCATCAATACTCAAATTGCTTTTCAGTGCCCCGGCCAGTCAGAAAGGAAAGCGTCCCGGAGCCGCCGGCTGTGAAAAAGTTGCCGCGGGCCGTGGTGAGGCAGTTGCGCTTCATCGGGACATCCTCGAGAGTGTGCGACGCAATCATCTGTCCTTCAGTATTATAGGCTGTGGCAGTGATGTCGATTTTTTCCTCCTCGTCGCTGTTCAGGAAGAGATTCAGACCGATGTGGTTCTTTGCGATTCCGATGCCTGCAGAGATGTCCACCTCCCGCACATACTGGCGGTCAGCGGTGGCAAGTCCGGTGGAAGGGTTGAAGGATGCATTACCGGAAGCTGCTGACCCAGAAGTATTTGCAACGATTTTAAACATCTTGGTACCCTCGGGGACCTTGTCATTCAGATAAATTTCGAAACTTGAGATGATTCGCTCAAGCGTCATACCGGCAGAAAAAGACTTTCCAGGCTCGATTGTGACTTGGAGGGTTTTGCAAAACGTGTCCTGGATAAGTGCTTCGGGCACAGTGGCTTGCGAAGGAGAGGCGATGCTGGCCGCAACGGTCGGGTTGGTAACGGCATTCGACACATCGTGCGCCACCGCAACGAAGGTGTACGCCCCCGGCGAAAGCTCGAAACTAAGGCTGCCGAAACCCTCGTCGCTCGAAGTCTGCACAGTCTCGTAAACTACGGCATCCGATGAGTCAAACGCCTTAAACACAATACGATGCGGAGCCTGACCCTCCGAAGCCTTCGTCAAAGACGACTGCTTCAGACCGAACCCCCGCAAATCAAGAAAAACCTCGGATTTGCCGCTAACAGCCAAATCCTCCTTGACGGAACAAGAACTGAAAACTGCCGCCAGCCCCACCAGAGCCGCTAGCACGTAACGATTTGAGTGTAACATAGTTGTATCATTATTAAATGAAACTTCCATTTCGCCTGTCACCCCAGAGAACAAAAAAGACAGCTGCCGGAAAGCAACCGTCCTACGGTAATCAAAGCGAAATAGTGTCACGCCTCAAATCTCACCCCACGGTCCCTCAATGACACCACAAATATAGAAAACGATTTTCAAAACACCAAAAAGTTGCACAAAACGCGAGTGACTCGCGTCCGCGCAAACCCACCACAAGATAAATGCAAATCCTAAAAACCGACATACAGGGCCCGCTCATCATTGAGCCTGAGGTCTTCGGGGATGCCCGGGGATACTTCTTCGAGAGCTTCAACGCCAAGGAATTCCGGGAAAAGACCGGCCTTGACATCACCTTCGTGCAGGACAACGAATCGATGTCCACTTACGGAGTTATGAGAGGCCTCCATTTCCAGAGGCCGCCCTACACCCAGAGCAAGCTCGTGCGTTGCGTCAAAGGCAAAGTGCTCGATGTGGCAGTCGATATCCGCAGGGGCAGTCCCACCTACGGCCGGCACGTTGCGGTAGAACTCACCGAAGACAACCATCGGCAGTGCTTCATCCCCAAAGGCTTCGCCCACGGCTTTGCCGTACTCTCAGAGACAGCGGTCTTCCAGTACAAGTGCGACAACTTCTACGCC
>JAZLIS010000077.1:0-9125 GCA_045617505.1 Bacteroidales bacterium
CAAGCGCCTTGTCGCTGTCAATCCCCGTGGTCGGGTTCTTCCTTGCGAGTTCCTCTATCATGTCCGGCAGGGTCTGCGGATCGGAGGCATTCCCTTCGAGGACGGCACTGTAGCGTATGAACCCCGCCGTATTCACGCACAAGGCGAGAACAAGCAGCTTGCAGTCATAACGCTTTTCCTTGCTGCGCCCGAACTTCGCCTTCTTGCTGTCGCGCTTGGGAGACTCGAAGTAAAAGTTGGTCAGGTCGAAGAGGAATATCCTGTTGGTCAAGCCGAAAAGGCTGTCCGTCCTGTCGGTAAGGTAACTGTCCAGTTTGTCCTTCAATGCATACAGTGCCGGAGCCACCGCGTATATGTCATGCTTCTTGAGTCTGTCACGGTCCAGACCGAGTATGTGCGCAGACAATCTGCGCGGGGTCTGGCCCGATTTTTTCTGATTTCAGGCGCATATCGGATGATATTGCCGAGGAATGATTAAATTTGCGTCTATGGAGAAAAAAGGGACAGCGACGGTCGTCAAACATACCGGAAGCCACTATCTGCTGAGTGAACTTCCTCAATGGCAGCCTTTTGAGACTGTCATCAGGGGCAAACTCAGGATGAGCGGTTCCAAATCCACCAATCCGGTGGCCGTAGGGGATACAGTCTCCTATGAGGAGGGGGCCATCACGGAAGTGCTTCCGAGGAAAAACTACGTCATCCGCCGCTCCACCAACCTCTCCCGCGAGAACCACATAATCGCCGCAAACCTGGATATGGTGTTCCTCGTGATGACTGTAATCCTCCCTGAGACCAAACTGGCCTTCATAGACCGGTTCCTTGTCACCTGCGAGGCATACGGCATCCACCCTGCAATCATTATGAACAAGACGGACCTCTATACGGAGCCGGAACTGCAGGAGCAGATGGAATGGATGGCGGAAATCTACCGTAACGCCGGATATGAGGTCATAGGGGCCTCCACCCGAACGATGCAGGGAATCGACAGGGTGAGAGAACTTTGCAGAAAAGGCGTCTGTCTCTTCAGCGGTCAGTCCGGAGTGGGCAAATCCTCCCTTCTCAAGGCACTGGACCCTGCTCTCAACCCCAAAATCGGGGAAATTTCCCTCTCCCACCTCCAGGGAAAGCACACCACCACCTTCTACGAGATGCACCCCCTTTCAAGCGGAGGTTTCGTAATCGACACCCCCGGCATCAGAGGCTTCGGACTGGTCGATTTCGAAAACGGTGAACTGAGCAAATATTTCCCTGAAATGCTGAAAGTTATGGACAATTGCAGATATATGCCCTGCACCCATACCCACGAGCCGGGATGCGCCGTCAAGGAAGCCCTCGAAAAGGGGGAGATTTCGGCGGAAAGATACTCCTCCTACCTCGGAATGCTGGAGGAAAACACAAAGTACAGATAGAAAATAACAGATATGAAGAAGTTGTCAATCATTGCAATTCTGCTGGCCGCATTCATTCAGGCCGGTGCACAGAGCAGGGAATTCAAGTTGGGACAGGCCCTCGAAATACAGAGCGCAGTCCTTCAGGAAGTGGCTCAGAGCTACGTAGATACAGTTGATTTCAGGAAGATGATAGATGTGGGCATCGAAGCGATGCTCAACACTCTGGACCCTTATACCGTATATTTTCCCGAAGAAGAGGACGAGAGCGTCCAGCTGATGACCACCGGCATCTATGGTGGAGTAGGCTCCCTTATCAGGAAACTTCCCGGCAAGCCCGTCTGTCTGGTGGAACCCTACGCAGGCTCTCCCGCCGTGAAATCCGGATTGGAGCCGGGGGATGAGATAATTGAAATTGACGGCAATTCCATTCTGGACCTTACAAGCGAGCAGGCTTCCGAAAGGATGAAGGGACAGCCCGGCACGACGGTCCGTTTCACGGTTGTCAAGGGGCGCGGAGGCGACACTCTGGAGGTTACGGTGACAAGAGAGAGAATCCATATCTCCAATGTGGTCTATGCGGGAATCGTGCGTGACACTATCGGATATATCGCCCTTGACGGATTCACCTCCAATATGCACGAAGAGGTTCGCTCGGAACTGGACATTCTCAAGAAGCAGGGGGCGAAGCGCCTTGTGATAGACCTTCGGGACAACGGCGGCGGAGTGATGGAGGAGGCCATAGACCTGATTTCCCTTTTTGTCCCCAAGGGGACTTTGGTTGTTAGCTCAAAGGGGCGCGCATCCGGTGAAGACATACAGTATCTGACAACCCTCGCACCGATAGACACCACAATCCCTCTTATGGTGATGATAAACAGCCTCTCTGCATCCGCGTCCGAAATATTCGCCGGAGCCGTGCAGGATCTGGACAGGGGTACGATTGCAGGAAAAAGATCCTTCGGAAAGGGTCTCATCCAGTCCATCCGCCCCACTCCTTACAACGGCAAGGTGAAGGTCACCACAGGAAAATACTATACCCCCAGCGGGAGGTGCGTACAGGCCATCGACTACAGCCACCGCAACGAGGACGGCAGCGTGGGGTTCGTTCCCGATTCTCTCAAGAAGGAATTCAAGACCCGCAGTGGCCGCAGCGTATATGACGGAGGCGGCATCACTCCGGACATAGAGGTCGAAAGTCCCGAATACAGCCGCACCGCCATCGCATTGGTTATGGCTGACATAACCGGCGACTTCGCTATTGAGTACTACAAGAAGCACCCGTCAATCGCCCCTGCAGAAGATTTCCGGCTGAGCGACGAAGAATACGAGGAGTTCGTGAAATACGCCGCCTCCCAGAATTTCGATGTCCGCAGCAGTGCTCAGACGGCACTCGACGCACTGGTCAAGGTAGCGGAAAAAGACAATCTATACGAAACCTACAAGACTGAGATAGATGCTCTTTCCGCCAAATTGAACCTTGACAAGGAAAGTTCCCTCCGCGCCCGCAAAGCGGAGATACTACCTCTTGTGGAAAGGGAGATTGTAGAGAAATTCTACTTCAACAGGGCAAGCACCGTAGTCGCATTGAGAAACGACCCCCAGCTGGATGCCGCCCTCGACAAATGGTAAACTTCATTAAAAATCTGCAAGATGTATTCATTGGAAGAAATAGACGAACTGGTCGTCAGGACCGGGGAGGAGATGGGCTACAGCAGGGAGCCGTACAATCTGTATGAACCGGTTGTATATACTATGTCAATCGGAGGGAAGCGTGTCAGACCGAAACTCTGTCTGACCGTATATAATCTTTTCAGCGACAGAATCGACACTTCCGTCCTCAGCCCGGCTTTCGCGCTGGAGATGTTCCACGAATTCACCCTGCTTCACGATGACATAATGGACAAGGCTCCTACGCGAAGGGGCAGCCCCACCGTCTATAAGAAATGGAACGAGAACGTGGCTATTCTCTCCGGTGACGCGATGGCGTTTCTCTCCTATCAGTATCTGGCAAAGGCCCCCGGAGAGGTTCTTTCCAGCATATTGGAACTTTTCACCTCCACGGCCATACAGATATGCGAAGGCCAGCAGTTGGATATGGACTTTGAGAGGATTCCCTTCATAACGGAGGATGACTATCTGAGGATGATAGGTCTCAAGACTGCCTGCCTGCTCGCCGCATCAGCGAAGATGGGGGCGATGCTCGGGGGCGCTGACGGGCAATTGTGTCAGATCATATACGACTATGGCTACCAGCTCGGTCTGGCTTTTCAGATAGCGGACGATTATTTAGACACCTTCGGGGATGAGAAGTCATTCGGGAAGAAGATAGGAGGGGATATTTCCTGCAACAAGAAGACCTGGCTGCTGGTGAATGCGACAAGAAAGGCAGATTCTGCGCAGAAGGCTGAGATAGAGAGTATTCTGAATATTGACGGGCAGGAAAGGCAGCAGGAGAAAATCTCTGCGATGAAGAATCTCTACCTTGAACTGGGCATAAAGGAAGATGCCGAAAATGAAATAGAGAAGTACAATAAAAAGGCGACAGATGCCCTGGAAGGGTCATCTTTGACAGATGTGCAGAAGGTCCGTCTGGCAGAGTTCGCCGGCATGCTCCTCGGCCGTGAAAGATAAGATAGAAATAATGGCCCCGGCGGGCAATTTCGAGTGCCTTAGGGCCGCCATTCAGGGCGGCGCGGATTCCGTATATTTCGGTGTCGGGAGATTGAATATGCGCTCCCATTCCGCGAACAATTTCGCCCCGGAGGATTTGGGGGAGGTATGCCGTATCTGCCGTGAGAACGGGGTGAAATCATATCTGACCCTGAACATAATCCTGTATGATGAAGACTTTGTTCCGATGAGGGAGGCTCTTGACGCTGCCGCAGATGCCGGAATCAGCGCTGTGATAGCCAGTGATATGGCGGTTATCGAATATGCAAGGCAAATCGGTGTGGAGGTACATATCTCCACCCAGTTGAGCATCTCCAACCGCGAAAGCCTGCGGTTCTACAGCAGATATGCCGATGTAATAGTCCTTGCAAGGGAACTCAATCTAAGGCAGGTCAGGGAGATAAAGGCCACTATCGACAGGGAGGGCATTTGCGGCCCTTCTGGAGAACCTCTGCGGATAGAGATGTTTTGCCACGGTGCGCTGTGTATGGCCGTTTCGGGCAAATGCTACCTTTCCCTGCACGAATACGGCGCCTCTGCAAACAGAGGATCCTGCTATCAGATATGCCGCCGCGGATATGAAGTGACAGACCTTGAGACAGGGTCCAGACTGGTTGTCGATAACAAATATATAATGTCTCCCAAGGACCTGTGTACCATAGAGTTCCTGGATAAAATCGTGGATGCAGGCGTGTCAGTGTTCAAGATAGAGGGGCGTGCCCGCAGCAGCGAGTATGTAAGGACCGTGACACGGGCCTATCGCGATGCCGCCGATGCTCTTCAGGCAGGCACATATACTCCGGAACTGGCCGCCAGCCTCAAGTCAAAACTGGAAACCGTGTTCAACAGGGGCTTCTGGGACGGCTATTATCAGGGGGCCAGATTAGGGGAGTGGAGCGATGCATACGGCAACCACGCTACCCGTACCAAGACATATATCGGCAAGATAACCAATTACTTCGCCAAAATCGGAGTGGCGGAGGTCACGGTGGAGACCGGTTCTTTCAGCGTTGGGGACACTATGCTCATCTGCGGTCCTACCACCGGTGTAATCGAATACACCGTTCCGGAAATCAGGGTTGACCTTAAAAACGTGCAGACAGCCTCGAAAGGTGATGTCTGTTCCATCCCCGTCAGGGAAAATCTTCGTAGAAGCGACAAAATTTACAGTTTCAAGTAAGATTTGTTGAAAACTTGTTGGCATTTAGGGATTTTTATTCTATCTTTGCAACCCCGCAAAATGTGGGGGAAATAACATAAATAAAAGATTAACAACTATTTATGCCAACAATTCAACAATTAGTTCGCAAAGGTCGCGAGGTTATCGAAGAGAAAAGCAAATCTCGCGCACTTGATGCATGTCCTCAAAGACGTGGTGTTTGTGTACGTGTTTACACTACAACCCCCAAGAAGCCTAACTCCGCTATGCGTAAAGTGGCTCGTGTAAGGCTCACCAATCAGAAGGAGGTCAATGCATACATCCCCGGCGAGGGTCACAACCTGCAGGAACACAGCATCGTGCTTGTTCGCGGCGGTCGTGTGAAGGACCTCCCCGGTGTACGTTATCACATCCTTAGAGGTGCGTTGGATACTGCTGGTGTAGAGGGTCGTACTCAGAGTCGTTCCCTCTATGGCACAAAGCGTCCCAAAGCCCCTAAGAAGTAACCACCCAACATCCAAATTCATTTAAATCTTTCGAAAAATGAGAAAAACGAAGCCTAAAAAGAGGATTCTACTTCCTGATCCTAAGTTTCACGACGTACAGGTAACCCGTTTCGTGAACAATCTTATGTTGCAGGGGAAGAAGAGTATCGCGTATTCTATTTTTTACGATGCAATCGACATCATCGGCGAGAAGATGAAAGATTCTGAACAGGCTCCTCTCGATATTTGGAAGAAGGCCCTTGAAAACGTAACCCCGCAGGTTGAGGTAAAAAGCCGCAGGGTTGGTGGAGCCAACTTCCAGGTGCCTACGGAGGTGCGTCCTGAAAGAAAGGTCTCTCTCTCGATGAAGAACCTTGTACTCTTCGCCCGCAAACGTGCAGGACACTCCATGGCAGAAAAACTTGCAGCCGAAATAATGGCCGCATACAACTGCGAAGGCGCAGCCTTCAAGAGAAAGGAGGATATGCACAGAATGGCCGAGGCCAACAAGGCCTTCGCACACTTCCGTTTCTAATCCGGGAAGATGGCAAGAGATCTCAAATACACCAGGAATATCGGTATAATGGCTCACATTGATGCCGGTAAGACCACCACTTCCGAGCGCATCCTCTACTATACGGGTAAGACCCACAAGATAGGGGAGGTTCACGAGGGAGCCGCTACTATGGACTGGATGGTCCAGGAGCAGGAACGTGGTATTACCATCACCTCGGCGGCTACCACCGCCTTCTGGCATTACAATGGTGCCCAGTACCAGATAAACCTCATCGATACTCCGGGCCACGTGGATTTCACTGTGGAAGTTGAGCGCAGTCTCCGTATTCTTGACGGGACAATCGCCACTTTCTGCGCTGTGGGCCGTGTGCAGCCCCAATCCGAGACGGTATGGCGTCAGGCGGACAAATATCGCGTTCCCAAGATTGCCTACGTCAACAAGATGGATCGTGTCGGTGCGGATTTCATCGCCGTGGTGGAGGAGATCAATACCAAGTTGGGAGCACATTCCGTTCCCATCTGCCTTCCGATTGGAGCCGAAGACAGTTTCACCGGTGTCGTGGATTTGATATCCCGAAAGGCATACGTCTATAATGACAGCAAGGACCTCGTGAATTACGAGATTCAGCCTGTCCCCGAAGATATGGCAGCCGAGGTTGAGGAGTGGAGAGGAAAACTTGTTGAGGCGGTGGCGGAATACAACGATGCCATCCTCGAGAAGTATTTCAGCGATCCTGACTCAATCACGGAGCAGGAGATAATCGATGCCCTCAGAAAGGCGACAATCGATATGGCGGTGGTTCCCACCTGCTGCGGTTCGTCCTTCAAGAACAAAGGCGTCCAGTTCCTGCTCGATGCGGTGATGCGATATCTTCCTTCTCCTCTTGACAAGGGAGGAGTTATCGGGACGGACCTCCGAACCAATAAGGAAGTGGAGCGTCTCCCCAAGAATGACGAACCTTTCTGCGGTCTTGTTTTCAAGATTGCCACAGACCCTTACGTAGGACGGCTTGCTTTCATCAGGGCATATTCAGGCCTTCTGAATGCGGGTTCATACGTATTGAACACCCGTTCCGGCAAGAAGGAAAGGGTGGCACGTCTCTACCAGATGCATTCCAGCAAACAGAATCCCATAGATTTCGTGGAGGCAGGTGATATCTGCGCCGCTGTAGGATTCAAGGAGTTGCGTACGGGAGATACGGTCTGCACGGAATCTCATCCCATCATCCTTGAGTCAATAACTTTCCCCGATCCGGTAATCGGACTGGCGGTTGAGCCCAAGACTCAGAAGGATCTTGACAAACTCGGCATAGCCCTCGGGAAACTGTCTGAGGAAGACCCGACCTTCACCGTCCAGACCAACAATGAGACAGGTCAGACCATCATCAGCGGTATGGGCGAACTTCATCTGGATATCATCGTAGATCGTCTCCGCCGTGAATTCGGCGTGGAAATAAATCAGGGCGCTCCTCAGGTCAACTACCGGGAGGCAGTGACGAAGAGCACCACTCACCGCGAGGTATTCAAGAAACAGACGGGTGGACGTGGTAAATTCGCTGATATCCAAATCGAAATCGGCCCTGCCGACGAAGGGGTCACCGGACTTCAGTTCATTGACGAAGTCAAGGGTGGAAACGTTCCCAAGGATTTCATCCCCGCCGTCGAAAAGGGTTTCAAGTCCGCAATGTCAAACGGAGTGCTTGCAGGATACGAGCTCACGTCTCTGAAGGTCCGCCTTCTCGACGGAAGTTTCCATCCTGTGGATTCAGACGCTCTCTCTTTCGAGATTTGCGCCCGTCAGGCTTTCCGCAAGGCGCTCGGCAAATGCGGTCCCGTCCTTATGGAACCGATAATGGCTCTGGACGTCGTGACTCCCGAAGAATATATGGGAGACGTCGTGGGTGACATCAACCGCCGCCGCGGACAGATTACCGATATGGATACCAAGGGAAATGCAAGAATTGTCAAGGCCAAGGTTCCCCTTGCCGAGCAGTTCGGTTATGTAACAATCCTGCGTACGCTGACTTCAGGTCGTGCCACAAGTTCGATGACATTCTCCCACTATGCGGAGGTTCCTTCGAACATCGCGCGTGAAATCATCGACAAGCAGGGAGGCAACCGCAATATGTTCTTTGACGAAGAATTCGTATAATTTTAAAATTACTATAATGAGCCAAAAAATCAGAATCAAACTCAAATCTTTCGATCATGCTTTGGTGGACAAGTCCGCAGACAAGATCGTCAAGACTGTAAAGGCTACAGGCGCTGTGGTAAGCGGACCCATTCCCCTTCCTACGGACCAGAAAATCTTTACTGTCAACCGCTCGACTTTCGTAAACAAGAAAGCCCGTGAGCAGTTTGAACTCAATTCATTCCGCCGTCTGCTGGATATCTTCAGCTCGACTTCAAAGACCGTTGACGCTCTTATGAAGCTCGAACTCCCCAGCGGTGTCGAGGTTGAGATCAAAGTTCTTTAAGAAATTTTTTCACTCTTAGGCTCAAATTTGCTAACTTTGGGCCTTGGAAAACCGGTCCCATAGCTCAGTTGGTTAGAGCATCTGACTCATAATCAGGGGGTCGCAGGATCATGCCCTGCTGGGACCACCGCAAAGAAAGCCTGAAGCATCCCCCTTCAGGCTTTCTTTGATGTTCGTCCAGCACGAACGTACTCTAAAGGGTGAAAGTCCCTAAACCGCCCTGATAGTGGGAAGGTTACAGCCAAAGGCAAGGGTGTCCGCCGCGAGTCGGAATCTGAAGGAAGCCGGCGGCAAACATCTGGTCTGACGGACAGAAACCCGATACAAGGCCTACGGATGAGGATAAGACTGCATCAGAAGTCAAAGTCCAATAACTATCCGAATCGTCCGAGGTAAATCGGGCAGACATAAGATGGAAAGAGTACGT
>JAZLIS010000078.1:0-16664 GCA_045617505.1 Bacteroidales bacterium
ATAAGAGGAAGATGTTCAATCATGATTCGTCTTGCATCTTCCTGACTTATGTGGCGATAGTCATGATCAAGGAACCATCCGTTCACATTCCTGACGTATGTATGGGGAAACGGAAGCATCGGTTGATGACGCTCAAAGTAATTCTTGTCATCCCAAGCAAGAATCAGTTTCCTGTCAGCAAGACCCGGATCCAAGTACACTCTGAAAATCTTTTCGGGAACGTAGCGGACATCGAACTCACCTTTGACATTCAGCATAATCTCGTGCGTCATGAAGTCATTCTTTACGGGATCTTGTAGTCCCCAGTACGCAACAATCTCATTTTTCTGCTCCTTTGTGAGTGGCTTCCAATCTGGATAATTGCATTTCGCAGCATTCAACTGACTTGTAGAATAGATTCTTGCATATTTCTTCCTGAAAGAATCGTGCGCGAATGTCTCAAACCAGTTATATAATCTGTAACCTAATGAATATGGATCCATCTTTATTTCCTCCCAAATACTTCATTCAATACTTTTTCTGTCAAATCTCCGAAGAAAGGACCGTGTGCAAATTGATTCGGAATTATGCCACCTTTACGCATATTGGCTTCAATCAACACAATATCACCATCTTCATCTACAGAGAAATCCCAACCCACCAATCTGAAGTTGCCAATATACTGCGCTGCCTTTTTTGCTGTATCAAGCATCTTGTCAAATGAAGGAATTTTCACTTCACTCAAAAGCATTCCTTGCGGATGCCTGTCCGTTGTTTGATTTGAACATTCGTTCAAAAAAGCCCGTTCCATCAATTCGCCGTTCCCCTTGATTCCTGTAACGATACTTGAATTAGCACAGAAATTATCCGTACGATTATCGTTTACCCCTACTTTCAGCGATGCAAGCAGAATATGTACTCCGTCGTCCATCATCAATGTGAATATTCTGATTGTATTGACAGACTTAGGATGCATCTTTGCCAGTTCGTGATGCTGTCTTAAGATATCCTGAACTATCAGATTCTCTTCATTCTTGGCGCAGAGTACGCTTTTCAGATTTTCGATATCTGCCTTTGTATCGTAAAACTTGATATCCCTTCCACCACCGCTCTCTTGTGAAGGCTTGACAATCACCTCGGGTCTCATAGCCAACAAGGATTCCGCCTTCGCGATATCAATTTGTCGATATTTTTCGTCAAAGAGCAAACCTCCTATCTTTCTAACAACGGTTTTCGGTTGCTTTATGTCCGGAAATATCAGAGAGTAATAATTCTTGTCGTTGAAGCCATATCCCAATTTCCGATTATTGAAATGCTGGTCAATCTTAGTGTATTGCAGGTCATTCGGAATGTATCGCGGGTCAAACTTTCCGTTTATGAAAGAATAAAATCTTATCCAGTCCGTATCAATCTTGCAATACGGTTTCCAGAATTCTCTCACTGCTTTCTTCTGCTCGGAAGTGAGTTTGGGCATGTGCCTGACGTATTTTTTCAACGTTCTTCTTTCCTGAAAGGTCAGGATTGCATTCGCCGCAGCCGTCTCTATTCCGTCAAAGAACTTGAAGTACAAAGCCTTCGCTTTCTTGTTTACAGCCATCTTATCTTGTTTTAAATATCACCTTAATTGTCTGAAATATCAGCTTGATGTCATGCCAGAACCCCGCTTTGTCAACATATTCCAAATACAGTTTTATCTTTTCCTGCATGATGACCTCGATGTAGTACTTCTCCGGATTGTCCGCCTTTTCCAACAGTTCGTTCTCGTTGATGAACCTTATTGATGCCGGATCTGTGATTCCGGGACGTACATCCAATACCCGCATCTGTTCCGTAGTCCAATAATCCACATAGTGACGCACTTCCGGACGCGGACCGACAAGGCTCATGTCCCCGATGAATACATTTATCAGCTGTGGCAGTTCATCCAATTTGAATTTGCGCAGAAGATAGCCTGAGCGGGTGATTCTGGGATCGTGTCCACCAATAGTAACCAGAGAGCCGCTGTCGGAACCCAGCCTCATCGAGCGGAACTTGAAGATGCGGAAATCCTTGTTGCCCCGTCCCACACGCACCTGTCGATAGAACACAGGTCCTTTGGAATCCAGCCTTATCCAAATGGCCAGAATCAGGAACAGCGGGCTCAACACAATCAGTCCGCATCCGGAAGCCACTATATCAAATATTCTCTTCATCAATCCTTCATTCAACCTTAGACCATCAACCGATTCAAAGCCTCTTTGTCATAGTACATCTCCTTCAACTCCGGATTCTCCGTAAGAAACTCCCTGTCGATATCCAATGTCGAGCCGGTCACTCTTGCCGGATTACCCATGGCTATGGAATAATCCGGAATATCGTGGGTTACAACAGAATTGACACCTATCACACAGCCTTTTCCTACAGTCACCCCCGGCATAATGCAGCTGCCACCTCCCACAAAGGTGTACTTTCCTATCTTCACCGGCTTGAATATATAGCCTGTACGTTCCTCAATAGGGATTTCCATATAATGCGTCCCGAGCAGACGTATGGCATTATGGCTGCTGTGCGAGAGGATACAAACACCGTATCCTATCTGGCAGCCTTCGCCTATCTCCACACCGCTTGTGGTGTCAATCCTTGCATAATGGTTTATCCAGACATTGTCCTCTATCTTCAGCTTCTTTTTGTCGATAATCCAAGCCTTTGATGAGATTCTGCATTTGGGCAGATACTTACCCTCGCTGTTCCAGTATCCATACACCATGCACCTCTTGCCGAAAGCGGCAAGAATCACGAGAGCGACATGAAGCAGATACCCCAAAGGCGAAAAATAGATTTTGTTTCTCAGGTTCATTTTCCGACAGCATGTTTTTTCAGAATTCCGATAAAAGTCTCAATCACATACTCCACATCTTCGTCCGTCATCTTGGTGTGGAGCGGAATGGTGATTTCGTTCTCGAACGTGGCGTACGAAACGGGGTAATCTTTGATGTCGAAACCAAGGTTGCGGTATGCCGTGTGCATGGGAAGTAATCAACTATTCAAACAAATCGTCCAGAGTTACCACATTTTGAAAGCCGCTGCTGTACTCATTGTATTTCAGGCCTTCGGTCGTAACGAGTGTCGAGTGCACCACCGTGTGGGCAGGTAACTCACACTCCAAAACATTCTGCCGATGCACCAACGTTTTATGATATGCTTTGCTGACAGTGTATTCATCGTTATAGAATTTCATCTCGCACATGTTCACCACATGATCGTCACGTTGAAGCAACATATCTATCTGCAAACCGTCCTCTTCTGGAATCGTATCTTCGCCATCACCGTCCTTTCTGCCCAATTTTGTCCAGGCACTCAGTTTCGTCTGCACTCCTTCAATACCCAATGCCTTTCGTATTTGACGCCAATGATACCAGCAGACCTCCTCGAATGCTATTCCTCGCCAACTAACCACAGCCTGACTTGCCGTCCCTTGCCAGAAATCCGTCACCAATCGGGTATTGCCCTTCACGAAATGCAGCCAAAACCAGCAGAAAGGGTCCGCCAATTTATAGTGTACCTGTGTCTTCTTCATCCCGAAAGGCACATACTTGATGACAAAGTCGCTTGCTATCAGGGCATTCAGCATCTTTGAAAAGACCTCGTTGCTTTCCATTCCCGTCATCTTGAGCAGCTGCTGCCGTGTCCATCCCGCGTGACGTTTGTACATAGCCTCCACGAGTCGTTTCATTTCGGCAGGTTTGCTGAAAACCGATGCAAAAAGCCTGTCGTATTCATTTCCCAGTCTGGGGTTTACTCCAAAGAAAAGTTCGTCCACCATCTGGCTCAGACTCATCCCGCGCTTCAAATAATTCATATAATACGGGATTCCGCCTAATACCATATAACTCTGCACGATGTCATATCTGGACAATCTGATGCCACGGTTCTTGTAGAACAGTTCGCATTCCTTGAGCGAAAACGGCCTCAATCTTATCTCCTTGGTCACACGTCCGTACAGTCCTCCGTGATTGTCAATGAAGTTGTCCTGAATCCAACTTGTGGCAGAACCGCATACCACTACCATCACATTGTGGCGATGGCAGGCCCAATTGTTCCAGAATCCTTCGAAGGCTGTCACAAAGCCGGCCCTTGGAGTGTCCATCCACGGCAGTTCATCCAGGAAAATCACTATCCTCTGTCCCTTGTCCTTCTGCTCCATCAGCGAAGACAGCATGAAGAAAGCCTCTATCCACGAAGTGGGCTGATGCGACTTCCGCATACCATATTGCTGCAGAGAAACGTAGAACTGTTTGAGTTGCAGCTTCATCTGGCTCACTCTCGACCGCTTGTCGGCATCCGTTATGCTTTTCTGCTCCGACTCGATAGGCGAAAGTCCAGTATGACGGAAAGCCAGTTTGCCGGAGAGCGTCTCATCTATCAGGAAAGTCTTTCCGACACGCCTTCGGCCATACACTGCTACGAGCTCAGATTTTCCACTGTTGTACAAATCATTAAGCTCTTGTGCCTCTTCTTTTCTACCTATAATCGCCATTATATTTTATTGTTTTATTCAGCCACGATTTTTCGAACATGTAATTTTTTGGCTAAATATAGCACTATTTTTATCTATATCAATCTCCTCGAAATCTCTTCTCAGGTTCATTTCACGATAGCGTATTTTTTCCTTTTTAAGAGTCGTTTTCTCGCCTCGGCATAGTGAAAGCAAGCTTTCCCTCTGCGCTCGGCTTATCGAAAACGTTCAGAATTCCGATAAAAGTCTCAATCACATACTCCACATCCTCGTCCGTCATCTTGGTGTGGAGCGGAAGGGTGATTTCGTTCTCGAACTTTGCGTAGGCATTGGGAAAATCTTTGATGTCGAAACCAAGATTCTTGTATGCCGTGTGTAGCGGGAGCGGCTTGAAGTGGACGTTCGTGGCAATTCCCGCCTGTGCCATATCCTTCATGATTTCGTTCGCCTGCTCACGGTTGATACCCGGGATGCGGGTGATGTAGAGATGTCCCGAACTCTGATGGTTGATGGATGGTTGAGGATTGATGGTTGATGAATAATGGTTTAAAACCTTTATGCCGAGCGGCTTGAATGCTGCATCGTACTTTTCGATGATTTCCCTACGGCGGATGAGCATCCCGGGATACCTCTCGAACTGGCCGAGACCTACGGCTGCCGCCATGTCGGTCATATTGCATTTGTACCAGGTGCCGATGATGTCATACTCCCATCCTCCTGCCTGATTCTTTGCAAAAGCATCCTTGCTCTGTCCGTGAAGGCTGAAGAGCTGAATCCAACGATAGATCTCACTATCTTCTATTCCCTCAAAGGAATTCCAGCAGAGTGATCCGCCTTCGGCTGTAGAGAAATTCTTCGTTGCATGGAACGAGAATGCCGTGAAGTCAGCAATGCCACCTGCCATCTTCCCTTTGTACGAAGCACCGAGCGCATGAGCACTGTCGGCTACGACAGCTATCCGGCCAAGAGCCTTCTGCAGGGGAGATGCGGCCTTGAACAGCGCCTTCTTTCTTTCCACTATTTCAAAAATCCTGTCATAATCGCATGGCACTCCTGCAATATCCACGGGGATGATTGCTTTGGTATTGGATGTGATAGCCGCTTCCAGTTTCTCATAATCCATCTCGATAGAGCCGTCAGAGCCCGAACAATCAACCAGGACTGTCGTCGCCCCAACGTGACTGATGACTGATGCCGAAGCGGTATAAGTGTAGGCGCAGGTAATCACCTCGTCGTCGGCACTGCCTCCTGCCTGTTGCCCGATGCCCAACAGCCTCAATGCGATTTCCATTGCTGCCGTGGCTGACCCTAAGCACACGCATCGTGGAGACCCGTCACCGGAATAATCCCCGACGAAACCAGCCAGTTTCTTCTCCAGCAATTTGGTCTTCGGTCCTGTCGTAATCCATCCCGACCGCAGCACCTCCACCACATTCTCAATCTCCAGATCCGAAATATCCGGAATCGTAAACTTTATCTCTTTCATATTTCTTGGTTCTTCCTTCCTTCTTTCTTCCCTCAATCATCCCTTCGACAAGCTCAGGGCAAGCGCATTCATCAATCATCAATCATCAATCCCCAATCACCTTGCACCACTGCATCGGAATGCCGTCAACCGCCACAGCCACCACAGCCGCCAATTGCAGCACCACCTTGCGGTCCCTCCTGATGCGTAACAACTTGCCTTGTACGCCTTTGAATGGACCAACCATAATCAGTTCTATTGGAGTACCTTGTAACTGCTCAGGTACCTTAGCCCGAATTATCATAAAGAAAGCAAAGCAATCTCACAAATGTTTGGCAATCAGATGATTAAGTGCTATTTTGGTAATACAGAACCAAAATAAACTTTTCCCTTACTTCATAAGCAAAATTACTTCATCTTCCACAGATTACCAAACTTTTCCCACATTTATAAACTTGAGCTTGAGCCCGTGGTGGGCAAGAAAGTGACGGTCGATTTCTCTGCAACAGGTTCTCAGCTGTGCTCACTTGAATCCTTCCCGGATTTGACTTTCACTGGCATTGTGGATAGTGTATCATAGTTGTCACAACCAAGAAGTCAACTTCACCGCATCTTAGACTGATGGATAAGAAAACACTATAAATGTTTGTTATAGTAAACAATTAATCTTACTTTTGTGCCAAATAAAATACAGGTACATGGGTAAGAATACATTCGGAAAGATGATGCCGAGGGCTCTGGATCAGGCCTTGAAGCAGATGGGCGAGCAAATCAAGCTGGCCCGCAAGCGCAGGCATCTGTCAATGCAGGACATAGCGGAAAGGGCCACGGTTACAAGGCTTACGGTTTCCAAAGTCGAGCATGGCGACCCAACGGTTTCGATGGGTATCTACGCCCGCGTGCTTTATGCCCTCAATCTTGAGAAGGACATTACCCTTCTGGCGGCTGACGATGCGCTGGGAAGACAATTGCAGGACGCTGAATTGCTGAAGAGATGAAAGAGATAACAGAATACGCAGAAGGAAGGTTATACACTGGCGCAGCAATGCTGTTCGGAACGGAGAACACCATACGAAGTGTCGCCCCATTCTACAAGATAGATGCACTATGCCGCATATACAACACTGACCTGTATGACAACCGCGACATCATGTGCTGCAACCTTTTGCGCGCTCTTGACAGACTGACGCAGTTCTGCGAACGCAACCTGCCCGAATGGCCCTACATAGAGGGCATTCAGAGAAAGAGCCTGAGGGACATCATTTTCAGGGAAGTGTGCCTGAACCTGCTCATCCACAGTGAATACGGCTCACGACATTCATCAACCTTCACCATCTGGAGCGACAGGGTTGAGATTGTCAACTGGAACATCCCTTACGGCTACGGCCAGGTCACTCTGGAGAATTTCCATCCATACGCCAAGAACCCGGTCATTGCCAATTTCTTCCTCCAGCTGGGTGCTGTCGATGAAGTCGGCAAAGGAATCAGGACGCTTTTCAAGTATGTTCCGCCGAAAAATCAATATATATAGCGTATTTATTCAAATAGAAAACATCGTATGGTGGCATAAAATTTCCACTGAGCCGTGACTAGCTCATACCAATTGGAAATCATTAATTGGTGCAAATCTGGTGCAAATATAAAATGATCGTGCCGTAACTTGTTGATTTTCAACTCGTTACGGCGCAATCTCCGTGATTCCGTTGGGATTAGCAAAATGAGATTGAAAAACACTCTACTATATTGGTAATAGATTGATTTATACTTTATTAGTCTGAATGGTGATTTAGGGCGATTTATTCCGTTTTATAAAATTTGGCACGATTTTGGCACGATTCAAACTATTCGCTATCTTTGCTATTGGAAATCAATCATAGTAAAAATGGCTACAACTTTTACCCCTAAAAGTGACGGCAGCGTCGAAGTGCGCGTGCGTCTCGCCAAGAAGGTGGATGGCGTTACCACTCCAATGGTCAACATCCGCAAGTCTGTAAAATTCGGCTTTAGTCCTGATGAATGGCCGAAGTATTCTATTATCAAAACCGAGAACGGGAGACTTAATTTCAGAAAGGCAAATCCATCGTTTGCAAAGGCTTTTGACAAGATGGAATGCCTGAGAAGGCAGATTGACGAAATTGGTTTTGACATCACCCTGGACAAGTTCAATTCCATTCTGCATGACGTCCTCTTCTCGGAGCAGATTGAGGCGGAGGAAAAGCGCAGGGAGAAGGCGGCTGCACGTAAGGCGGCCAAGGAGGAGGCCAAGCGGAAGGCTGAGGCTATGACGCTGACCAAGTTCATCGACCAGTATATCCAGTCGATTGAATCGGGCGAGAGAACTACCGTCCAGCATGGCAGGAAGTATTCGCAGGGGTCGAAGTTCAACACAGCAAATGCGCTCAGGCACTTCAAGGAGTTCATGGCCGAGACTGGCGTGACTTATGATTTTGCGGACGTGGATTTGGAGTGCTACAGCAAGTATAAGGCCTGGCTGATGAACCGTGACATCTCCGATTCGTTTCTGCGGGGAAGGCTCAGAGGAATGGAGCCGGATGATGATACGCCATACGAGGCCCCCAAAGGCAGGAAGCAGCCCCTATCCTACTCCGACAGCACCATAGGACGTTTCATCAAGCAGCTGAAGGCCATGCTCAGGGCGGCTGAGGTTCGCGGTTATCCGGTCAACCCGGCTTATCGGAGTACGGAGTTCAAGGCGCAGGTGCTGGACATCGATGCCATATATCTGACGATGAAGGAGATTGAGGCCATTGGAAATCTGGACCTTTCCACCTATCATCCGGATTCGGGTCATGACAATCAGATTGAGCTGGCAAGAGACATTTTCATGATTGGTGTGTGGACTGCACAGCGCGTATCGGACTATAACAACATCGGCAAGCAGAATATCAAGTCTTTTGACAACAACGGCATGGAGCAGCTGATGGTTTCCATTCATCAGCAGAAGACCGGCAGGTTTGTGGAGATTCCCTGCAATTCAAAGCTGCGGGCCATTCTGGAGAAATACCCGGAGGGCATTCCGCACATAAGCGAGCAGTGGCTGAACAAGTATGTCAAGATTCTGGGCAAGCTGGCCGGAATTGACGAAATGATTGAGGTGAACGAAAGCCGCGGCGGTGAGGTTGTGCGGTCGTACTATCCGAAGTATCAGCTGATATGCACGCATACGGCACGAAGGACGGGCGCCACGCTGATGTACCTGGCAGGCATCCCCATCTACGATATTATGAAGGTCACCGGGCACAGAAGCGTGGCCACTCTGGAGAAGTACATCAGGGCGGACAAGCTGGAGGTGGCACAGAATCTGGCGGCGCGTTACGACTATTTCAAGTAGAGGTAAAATGCAATGGACGGTAACCACATGTGCGGTTGCCGTCCTTGCATCTTATTACATTCCAGCTTGGACAACAAGTTGAAAATGAAATCCGTCTAACGCAGTTTGAGATCCGGGCAAAAGGCTTTAAGAAGTGCGCCATACTTTTTCATTTCAGCATTGCTCATATTTCTTGCCGAATCGCTTTTGCGGGAAAAAGTACCATCGCTGTTTTCCTTCCACACCTGAACATGAACTACGCCTTTCTTGAAAACCCGGCCGTCCGTACTTTTATTCACATGCGTATGACTCCAGTCCAGATCTAGAAATTTTTTCTGGCCGATGTACACGCGAGCCTGACATACTCCTTCGGCATTCCTCCGGAAGTAAACATCAGATGTGTTAGAATAGTACGGCAGATTGGTATGGGTGTCTGTAGCACCTTTCTGTTTGATAATTGTCCCTTTGACGCCATTAACTGTGATTGATGGAGCTATTGAGACATATTCCGAGCGACGCCCCTGGGCGTCACGCGCAAAGAAATCGGCACCGTTTCCCATTATCTGCTAAGGTCATGATTACGATTATACTTAACATATCGGTAGTCGCTTTCGCGCAACCAGTCCAGCAGGCTGATGTCGCGGTCCAGATAGCCAAGAGTTTTGAGATTCAGAGACAAAGCTTCAGACAGAGTCATAACATGTTCTTCGGCAGCTCCATCACTGTCAATGCCCTTGCCTACCAGATACTCTTCATAGTACTCTCTGACGATGTAGATTTCATCGTCATTGTCGTACTCTGACACGAGAAGGTCATTCAGACCGGTTATTTCATACTCTTCCTTGAACTGCATGTTCTTGAAGAAATTCTCCTCGTTGGCGGAAATGTATTTTCCAGCCATGCCCTCAAACAGATCTATGTCTTCCTGAGGTATAATGTGCTTTTTCGTATCCATTACTTTATTTTTCTTAATCTTGTTGATATAAAATCTGGGATAAACTGAACTGGCGTATTCAAGCCTGGTATTTCAACCGGCTGTCCATATACCAGAATGAGAGTCGGATGCTTGGCCGCTTCAAGTCGCTTAAGGCCGTAACACCACAAGTTGAATGCGGATGGACTTTTTCTATTACCCATACCGCTTACAGCAATAACACTGTTCATAGGCAATCCTTCAAAGCAATATTCAAACGAGTCCAGCCCGCCCCAACTTGCCGTAGCAATAACCGAAAAGCCGCATTTCTGCCAGTATGCGCCAATGAATCTGGTCCGGAAAATATTCTGCTGGTTGTAGTAGCCAGTTGGAAGATCTTTCCACAATGATAAATCTGGAGTCAGCAGTACATCGAATTTGCTCAGATAATATGTTGTAAGTTCCAGATTACACCACACTGCATCACGGAACGCACAATCATGAAGGAAGAAATGAACCGCCTGATTTGCCCCGTCAAATTTATTCCTAAGATTGTACGGAACATATGTAAGGTCGGTAGTACCATTATACGCCTTCAACTGAGCAAACTGATGGGGAGTTGTGAACTCCAGACCTTCCATCAGGTGCATATTGTCATAAATCATCTTACGTCTCATACGTTTCGGTATTGCAGCCGTTACGGCATTCGCACCAGTTGACGTATGCTCTGCAATGTACATTTCCTTTCGTGGAAACAGACAATTTGAAATAATATCGTCCATATTATTTTAATTTTTAAAATGCTGGTCATCTGACCGCATAATGTTAAAAAACTAAATAACAAAGCCGATTTTAGGGAATGGTCTGCCCAATATCACAAAGAATGCCTACTTTTACAAAACAAACATGAGAGGCAACATCCCAAGCCGGCGTGAGACTAAAGGTTTTACAATCGGCTAAGCTAAACCTCTAAATCCCTGCGCTATTTGCGGTAGTGCGGGGATTTTTTCGTCTCTAATCCGTTAACTTTGACTCATATCTAACTTATTTTTAATTATTTACAATATCTCCCTGGACTTATCGGACTTGAACATGTACATTCCGGTATCGTGTGCTACTCTACCTAGAACAATCCATTTGTTCAAATGTTTTTCCTTTGCCCATATTGTGTACTTTCTCTGAATGTCCTGGGGTATCATCCGGGTAACCGGTGCTGTTGCCCAAACGGCTCCGGGAATAAGGACGTCAGCTGCAAAGTTGTTGGCTTCCCGTTCTTCTTCTCTGCATAATTCATCGGCATCAGCAATATTCATGCGTTCGCCACCATTGTCGAGATGCAATTTCAGATGACCGACTTCATGCAGGACTGCAAAAGCCAAATTGTCAATCCTATTGAACCGTCTTGTAATGACAATGGCCGGCTGCTGGCCATTCAAGAAAAATGAATAGCCGTCTATCGATGCCCTTTCAAGTTTCTGAACCTCACAGAAACGTATGCCATATTCGGACAGTTTGCGTGACACGCGGTTGACAGTATTGCAGTTTTCATTAAAAATGGTGGCAAGCTCCATCGCTAAAGCATCAAGTTTGGATTTGTCATATTCACCTATCGGTGCCGGTTGACGGCTTGCTTCATATTGGGCAAGCACCGACCATGTAGCTATCATCCTCAGATCCAATCCGGTTTTGCCTGACCTGTGATAAAAACCGTATGCCACACGTTCCTGCTGCCGCGGTTCCTGAAAATGGAGCGATGTCCTACAACAATCAAGAACTTCATCCGACCTGTTATATTGCAGCCCCATATATCTTGCAATGGCTTTCATATCGTATATCCGGTCGTATTCCGCAATCAACATCTGGGCTTCATAAGTAGCTGAACTGTCCATTCCGTCCGTATGCCTTTTAATATTGTATTCAGCCTGAAGCTTCACTATGTGTGATGGTGGAATACCCAGCGCATTTCCTATTGCAACAGCCGTTTGATCGGTTATGACACGATTACCTTTTAGAATTTCACAAAAGTGAGACGGCAGCAATCCTATTCTCCCGGCAAATTCCTTCTGCTTTATTCCCCGGGCTTTCAACTCCATTTTTATTATTATGCCCGGATGTATCAGGTTTATGGGATGTGAGTTATTCTGCTTCATTGTTGTCAGTTATTGTGAAATCGGTTATTGTAATGCTTGAATCAGGCTCTTCTGTAAATAGCAAATGACATGTAACATCCGGTTCTACAAAACTCACACTGCTTTTTACCGGATCACTGTAATACCTGAGATATGTATAACAACCCAGTTCTTCTATCCTGTCAATCACAGACAGCAGCGAACAGAACCCGTGCAACTGCGTCATAACCTGACGATGTCCTACCAGGTTACCATAGTGAACACTTTTACCACAAGTGAAAAGTTCACTCAATTCTGTATTTCCAAACGATATTTTTATCATTCTGAACGCGAATATACTCAAAACCATATTATTCTGAATTAATTTGTGGAATAAAGTTTTCAACACAATTTAATTTTATTCCCAAATATCGGGAATTTTGCAAATTATCGAAAAAACGTTTGCTATAGGTTATCAGTCGCGAGCCACAACAAGGCCGGATAAGATTGAACTGGCGGCGCGGTACGACTATTTCAAGTAAGAAAATATCTGTATTCTGAAAGGCCGGTTCCTGAGTTTCGGGACCGGCCTTTTCTGTACTGTCATGTATATTTTCAGTATATTCCGATAGAATTGACGTTTTAAACATTGTATTTTCAGGAAATGTGTAAAATTGTTAAGGAAATTTATGTGTGGTTTAATTCGGTATAGGTACTTTTGACGCCGCAAAACTTGTTTGCTTAGAAAAGATATTGCTTCAGTCTCGGGAAACTGGTAATTACTAGTCTAACCTATAACCTGTTTGCAACCTACACCTTTATGGAAGATGAGGAATTGTTGGCGGCAATTTCGGATGTGGCGGAAAGAATCAACAACGGTGAAATCGAAAATCTTCTTGAAATTGACTGGGAAAATGTAACTGGAGGATTCAAGGAGAGCCAACTGAAAAAGCTGCTGGAAAGAATCAAATCAAAGCTGGCAAAGCTCAAGACCGTGAGGTCGTGCCTGGCCTTTTATGAGGCTTACCTTATTGAGCGCAATTATGACTATTATCTGAAATGCTGGGAGCACTGCTGCCAGTTCAAGGATTTCTGCAAGGCTCTTATTCGGGGTTTTGAAAACTACGATCTGTTTATTCTGAAGGAGATTCATTCACGGAAAGGCAGCAGCTCTGAACGTGGTGACGGGAAGGATGTGCCGGAGCAGTTGCGCACTCCCTTTGCAAAGAAGCTGCTGGCAAGACTCTACCCTGAATACTGTGACAAGGATGGCCAGTGGAGGGAGAATGTGAAGGTGAGCTTTATCTGTCAGGTGGCTCATGTGCTGAGCGGGCTGACGAACATTCCCACTTCACGGAAATGGGTTTATTTTGAAAGGATGTGGAATGTGAAGGGTCTGGCCAGAGCATACGTCAGACTTGAAGGAAGGCCCATTGACCCGGTCATACGGCGGCTGTTTCCGGAATATAAAGCCTGCTGACAGTTTGGAATTGCCATTTGGCGAAATGGCGAAATGGCGAAATGGCGAAAACCATGGAGGGCTCCTGAACGGGAGCCTTTCTTTTTTACCATTCTGCCAATACCCGGGAACAGTTTCTGCCAACAGTTTGGAATAGTTCCGTGCGGAATGGGCGTTGTGTGTCAGGGAGTTACGGACTATTGGCATAACTGTTCCATTTCCATTGCCATACTGTATGCAGGCGGTCCGGCGAAAGGGCGGGAACTTTGCGGTGTCGGATGTCCGAGTCGGGGCGTCCGGGGAGTATTAACCATCAAACTGTTACACTATGGGAATTGAAAACAACCGCATTGTGGCGACGCTGACTGTCGGGGAACTGAAGTCGGTGATTGCCGGAGAACTTAAGACACATGCCAAGGTGGAGCCGCCGCATCACTATGTTTCCGGGCTGAAGGGAATCGAGAAGATGTTTGGAGTGTCACACGCTACTGCCCAGGCATACAAGAACACGTTCCTGGCACCGGCCTGCACCCAGAGAGGAAAGAACATTCTGGTGGATCAGGAACTGGCGATAAAGCTGTTTGCTGAAAACAAGCACAGAGTTGTGGACATTGTTGAACCTGATGATGACTTTGAAGATGAAGAATGAGGAGAATGGAAGAAAGGGACTGGTGCTGCCGGAATCGTTTTCGTTTTTCAGAGCACCGTCTGTCGAGTTGGAGCCATGCATGGAATGTATGCCGGGATTCATATACAGGTATCTGCAGTCGGACTACGCGAAGCTGCGGACGATGGCGCTCCGGGAGGAGGTGAAGAAAGGCGGCGGTCGGATAATGTGGAATTTGGACGAGGAATTTGACCGGGTGACCTTTGCAGGGGTATTCAAGAGAAAAGTTGAGGCTGAACTGATTCGACCGTCAAGGTTTGTGTGCTTCCATTTCAGGAACATCCAGTATCCGAGCATTGAGAAGATAACTCTGCTGTCCTACTATGCCCGGCAGACGGTTCTTCTGTTCACCGATATTTACGGGAACGGACTGAATTGGGTGACCAGAAACGACACGGACATGGCACACACGGACTTCTTCAGGACGGTTGCGCGCGATATGTTCCGGGAGCATGGGCTGGATGCGGATGACAGCGGGAAACTGATGAGCGATGCGGTGTATCTGCCCTTTGATGATGAGGCCTTCATAAACCCCAAGTATGTGGAGGCTGAGTTTGACAAGCCCCAGGCGGGCCATTGGAGCAGTTTTGCGGATTCGGTTATGAAGTATGACGACTGATTTGACAATGCAATGGAAAAGAAAACCGGTGCTGCAGCTGGAGTGAAGGACGGATTCGAGGGAATGCCTGTCTTCATTGACAGAGTCAGGGACAGGCTTCCGGAATTCCTGAAACGCATTGTGTCATTTGCGGATACGCCGCAGGAAGCGGACGTGCTTTGTCTGGGCGCACTGGTCACGCTGTCGGCCTGCATCCCCAACGTGAGCGGGCTGTATGACGGCGTGACGGTCTGGCCGAACATGTACTTCTTCCTGTCGGCGCGTGCCGGATCGGGAAAAGGCAGACTTGGTCTGTGCCGTCTGCTGGCTGAGCCGATACACAAGCAGCTGTTCGCCCAGTACCGGAAAGATCAGACGAAATACCGCAAGAAGATGGCCGAGTACAATGCCCGGAAAGCGGAACAGGCGGACCCGCCCACGCCTCCGGTGAGAAGGATGCTCTTCATCCCGGCTAACAGCAGCGCAACATCGGTCTATCAGATACTGTCGGACAATGGCGAGCGCGGGCTGATTTTCGAGACCGAGGGTGACACTCTGGCCTACTCTTTCTCCAGCGACTTCGGCAATTTCAGTGACGGGCTCCGGAAGGCTTTTCACCATGAGCCGATAAGCTACCACAGGCGCAAAGATGACGAACATGTGGATATTGCATCGCCCAAACTGAGCGCGGTCCTGAGCGGAACGCCCGGGCAGCTGCAGGCGCTGGTCCGGGATGCGGAGAACGGTCTGTTCTCCAGGTTCATTCTCTACAAGCTGGAAACCAGACTGACCTGGAAGGATGTGTTTGCCGGCAATGCATCGAACTGCCTGAATGACCGGTTTGCCGAGCTTGGCCAGCAGTATTTCCGATTCTACAGCGGACTGTGCAGGGCCCAGCAGCTGCGATTCATGTTCACTCCAACGCAGGCTGCCCGGTTCAACTTTCACTTTGGAGCCGCACAGTCCGAAATATCAATGCTTTACGGTGATGGGATGGTTGCCACAATACGCCGTCTGGGACTGATTGCTTTCCGTATTGCCATGGTCCTGACTTCACTTGGAATGATGGAAAACGGTCTGCCGGAAAACGGCGAACTGGTCTGCTCGGACAAAGACTTCAACACAGCCATGGAGATTGAACAGGTTCTGGAGTTGCATGCTACGTCCGTCTTCGAAAGCATGTGCGGCAAGGTGGCCAGCGTGGGCTCCGGCCAGAGCAATGCCTGGCTGAGATTTGTGGAGGGCCTTCCGGACGAATTCACCAGAGCCGGTTACGCGGCTGCAGCAAGAACCATGGGAGTATCGGACCGTACTGCCCAGCGCTACATCAACATAGGCGTGGAGACCGGTGTACTTGAGCGCTACGCCCAGGGAATGTACCGGAGAGTGCGCATTGGAATGTAGCGGCGTGAGCCCCTGTCTGAAAGTTCTCAGAGAACCGTCCGGTTACCTTCGGGACTGTCGCGGATTCACCCCCGGAGTGTTGCGCCTTGGAAAAAGTTTCCTATCTTTGCCCCGGTTGCAGAGCCATCTGCAGCCGGACATTTTGTTTTAGGCGTCATGCTTGACGTTTTGCTGACGACTTAAGTCTCGGGAAACTTAACAGTCAGGTCTGAAATACTACAGCAAAACTGAAGCCTGAGCCCGAT
>JAZLIS010000079.1:0-24747 GCA_045617505.1 Bacteroidales bacterium
TCTCGCCATAGGTTGCAGCACTTCAGAAACTGATTTCGTCTCATTTGTTGACACATCCATCGGCACGGGAGGCCACGGCCACGTCTTTGTAGGAGCTTCCGTCCCCTTCGGGGCAATACAACTGGGCCCCACAAGCATCCCTCAAAGTTGGGACTGGTGCTCCGGCTACCATCAGAGTGATTCGTCCGTAATCGGTTTTTCACACACCCACCTGAGCGGAACCGGTATCGGAGACTTGTTTGACATCACGGTCCTTCCTGTGACCGGACCCGTGGTCGATTGCTCCAGAGAAGGTATCGCCGACAAGGCTGACAGGAGTGCCGAAATCTGTACCCCCGGATATTATAAGGTATATCTTGAGAAGAGCGGCGTGACAGTCGAACTCACGGCAACGGAGAGAGTCGGCCTGCACAAATATATCTTTGACGGAAAGTCGGAGGAAAACGCTCTGATTATCGACCTTGAGAACGGAGGCTGCTGGGATACTGTCACTCAGGACACTCTCACCACTGACGGCAGGACCTGCATCGAGGGGTTCCGTTTCTCCAAGGGATGGGCGGACAATCAGAAAATATGGTTCAGCGGAGAATTTTCCGTTCCTTTCGAATCCTGCACACAGATTGCGCCCCATCACTGGAGAATCGGTTTCCCCGCAGGCAGGGAGGTACTTCTCAAACTGTCGGTATCCCCCGCTTCCTGCGACGGTGCGAAAAACAATATACTGGCAGAACTACCGGATTGGGATTTCGAGAAGACAAAGCGGAATGCAGCCGCCCGGTGGAACAGGGAACTTTCAAAAGTGGAGATTGCAACGTCCGACACCGATGCAAGGAAAATCTTCTATACAGCTCTCTACCACTCAATGATTGCACCGTCCCTATTCTGCGACAACGGCCAGGAGGCAAGATACACCACTTTCTCCCTCTGGGACACTTACCGCGCTCAGATGCCCCTGTTCTCCATAATCCATTCAGAGAAGGAAAACGACATAATGCAGACTTTCCTTGACATATACCGCGGGCAGGGCAAACTTCCCGTATGGCACCTGCACGGCTGCGAGACTGACTGTATGGTAGGAAATCCGGGCATTGCGGTTGCCGCCGACGCCATCCTCAAGGGCTTTGACGGTTTCAACGTAGAGGAGATGTACGAAGCGATGAAGGCTTCCGCAATGAGGCCGGACAGGGGGCAGGATTTGAGAATGCAGTACGGCTACATCCCCTCCGAGCTTTTCAACGAATCGGTAGCATACGATTTGGAATACGCCCTTGCAGACTGGGCTCTGGCCCAGGTTGCGGCAAAGCTCGACAAGCGACAGGATTATGAATATTTCCTTGAAAGGAGCAAATCCTACCGCAAACATTTCGACCCTACGAGCGGCTTCATACGGGGAGTCACAGCCGAAGGAAGTTTCAAGGAGCCTTTCAATCCCTACTATTCCGACCATAGGAATGACGATTACTGCGAAGGCAATGCCTGGCAATATACCTGGCTGGTCCCTCACGATTTCGAAGGTCTTGTCGATTGCTTCGGTTCGAAAGAGGAATTCTGCAGAAGGTTGGATATGCTCTTCTCCGCGGAAGAGAAGATTGACGGCGAGAATTCATCCTCCGACATCTCCGGTATGATTGGTCAGTATGCCCACGGCAACGAACCCAGCCACCATATCACCTATTTCTACACTATGGCAGGGCAGCCCTGGAAGACAGCGGACCTCGTGCGCAGAATCTGCTCCGAGCTCTACACCGCCTCCCCCGACGGTCTGTCCGGCAATGAAGACGTGGGACAGATGAGCGCCTGGTATATCCTGTCAGCCATCGGCTTCTATCAGGTCGAGCCGGCCGGTGGAAGATACTATTTTGGCTCTCCCCTTTTTGACAGCGTATGCCTGAATCTTGAGGGAGGAAAGAGATTCACCGTCATCGCCGAGAACAATTCGAAAGAGAACAGATACATTCAGGAAGTCTTCCTCAACGGAGAGAAACTTTCCCGTCCCTACATCGACTACAGGGAGATTATGACCGGCGGCGAACTCCTGTTCAAGATGGGGCCGGACTTTCAGGGCCGGTGAATGACGTATTACGCGGCTGGAGTCCAAGGTGTGGATATCGTAGCATAGTCTGGGAACGGATACCTGTGTTTTGATGTCCGGCGCGGTGTGGCTTGTCAGAACATTATTTCGTATATTTGCAAGGTATGGTTAAAACTGTCAAAGATACGGCGCAAGAGTTCAAGAAAATCAAGGCTGCGATTGAGGCCGGGGACATTGCCCCTGTCTATCTCCTTCACGGCAAGGAACACTACTACATTGATGAACTGTGCAATCTTCTGATGGAAAAGGTAATCCCGCCTCAGGAACGGGATTTCGGGCAATTGGTGTTCTATGGTGCCGATACTCCGGCGGTGCGTGTGGTTGAGGCGGCACGGCAATTTCCTATGATGATTTCCAAGCAGCTCGTTGTTGTGAAAGAGGCCCAGATGATGGACAGAATCGAGAACCTGACTCTATATTTCGATGCGATTATGCCTTCCACCGTTCTTGTGATATGCTTCAAGACGGTGAATGATCCGACTAAAAGCGCAAAGGGACTTGACAAAAGGACATCCTTTTACAAGAAGGCCTGCGAGGTTGGGGTGGTGTTTGAGTCCGAACAGGTACCCGATTACAGGATGCCGGCGACAATCGAGGCTTTTGTGGCCGACAGAGGCCTTGAGATATCTCCCGATGCGGCGGGATTGCTTGCCGAATATGCCGGAGTCAATCTTCAGAAGATTGCCGTGGAGTTGGACAAGTTGATGAAAATCCTGCCTGCCGGGACAAAATCGTTGAGTATAAGGGAAATTGAGGCTAATGTCGGAATGAGCAGGGAGTATTCCGTTTTCGAACTGACAAGAGCCCTTTCTCTAAAGGACTCGGCCAAATGTTTCAGGATTGTTCACTTCTACGCCCAATCTCCGAAAAGATACCCTCTGGTAGTCACTCTTTCGGCACTGTCCAGCCATTTCATAAAATTGCTCAATCTTGCGGCACTGATCCAGAGTGGGATGCCGCAGAGCCAGGCTATGGCCTCGATGGGTATAAACGCCTTCTTCTCCAGAGAATATACAACCGCCTTGCGCAACTATCCCATGCCGCGGCTTATGAAAGTTATCTCCCTGCTTCGTGAATATGACATCATAAGCAAGAGCAACGGGAGGGGGAGCGCTCAGGACGGGGATCTGCTTATTGAGACAGTATCCCGAATCTTGTCATAGGCCCCTGATTGAAGGATGCCGATGGTTGTCGGTTGTTGATGCACTGTGCTCAGAGATACAAAAAGCCGGCTGGAATTCAATTCCCGGCCGGCTTTTGTAAATCCCTGTACAAGAATTAGTTCTTGGCGGCTTCTACTGATGCTTTTCTGAAATCCTTCATAAGTTTGCAGAGATTGAGGGCGTTCTTGCGGGCGCGGGTACCGGCGGCTTTGTTGCCTTTCTCTACTTGTGCAGCTGCGTTTGTCTGGAAAGCAGCGATTTCAGCATTGATCTGAGCGAAAAGTTCTTTCATAGTTTTGTTGTGTTAAATGGATTGTTCACTTATTTTTAACAAAATTATAACTAAAAAAAATAAAATCCAAATAAACGAGAAAAAAATTACTGATATTCAACCAAATATACATCCTCTCCGTCTTCGTGGTAGTGATATTCCTCTCTGGCGAACTTTTCCAGGGAGTCCTTCTCGGACTTCAGGTAGTTGATTTTGTTCTCCGTAGTGGTTATCTCCCGCTGATAAAATTCAATTTGAGCATTCTGCCCGTGAAGTGTCCTGCGCACTTCCAACCACCTTATGAAACTATTGTCGTCAAAGAATACAATCCAGGTCAGAAAACAGAATGTGACAATGAAATATTTGTTGAGTGCTATCCGCAACAGAAGATATCTCTCTTTCCATTGGGAAATCTTCGCAATTATTTTTCTGACCAATTTCATAGTTACATCAAAGTTAAGGATGATTGATTATTTAAACAAATTATTATGATAAATTGCTAAATTCGCGTGATGAAACAGTTGCAGTACTTCAAGCCTGACTTGTCACAATCTTGGATTGCGGCAGCGTTGATGATTGCCGGTGGTTTAGCCATTGGATTGATTGTCAGTTTGATGGCACTTGTTTTCGGACTATCCTGGAAATGCGAGTCTCTTTCCTATCTGTTAGGAATGATGTTTCCGTTCGCCTATTTTCTTTTCAAATCCTTCCAGTCATACGGCAGTGAACCGGTTCCGCTGGACAGAACTGATTTCGGCAGGTTGGGAGCGCGTTTCTATCTTCCTCTTGCAATTGCCGGTATGCTCTCCCTGAGCGTAATCATAGAGCCTGTGACATCACTGATGCCTATGCCTGATGCAATCAAGGCCATATTTGAGGAAGCGTTCCTCAATGTACCACTTTGGGACGGCATACTATCCACCTGCATACTGGCCCCTTTGTGCGAGGAGTTCCTGTGTCGCGGGATGATGCTTCGCGGAATGCTGTATCAGGGCCGTTCTCCGCGTTCGGCCGTTCTCTGGTCGGCTATTATATTTGCCGTGATGCATCTGAATCCCTGGCAGGCCGTACCGGCATTTGTCATCGGTCTTTTTTTCGGATGGATTTATTACAGGACAGGTTCTGTTCGGACGACAATCGTTCTTCACTGCATCAACAATTCGCTTTCGATGTTCCTTTCACGGACTCTGGACGGGATGGAGGTCGATGACGGGTTCATCGATATCCTGACCACCGGACAGTATGTGATTTTATATTGTGTCTGTGCGGTAGTTTTCACCGCGGTAATCGTAATTCTCAAGAAAAATGAAAAAACTCTATCCGCTTAAATTTGAAGCATTTGCAAAAGAAGTCGTATGGGGAGGAAGCAGCCTCGTGTCATCCTTTGGAAAAACCGTGCCCGTCGGGGAGGATGGGCGGCCGTCCGCTGATGCATCTCATATCGGAGAGACCTGGGAGGTATCGGATATGCCGGGAAGATTGTCGGTGGTGTCCAACGGCTTTCTTGCAGGCAATGACATAAGTGACCTGATGGAGACTTATATGGGCGAGATAGTCGGGGACAACGTATTTGATTATCATAACATACAGTTCCCCCTTCTTATAAAACTTCTGGATATTTGCGGGCGTCTGTCCGTTCAGGTTCATCCTGATGATGAGAAGGCGGGCGAGCGTTACGGCTCGTACGGCAAGACGGAGTTCTGGTATGTCATTGATGCCGCTCCCGATGCCTCGGTCTATATGGGTTTTACGCGAGATACTTCCGCTGCGGAACTGTATGATGCCTGCAAGGCCGGCACAGCTCAGGAATTGATGAATGTCTTCCATCCCAAGAAAGGTGACTTCTTCTTCGTTGAGGCCGGTACTGTACACGCGGCTTCCGGCGGGGTGATAATAGCCGAGGTTCAGGAAGCCTCGGATATAACTTTCCGTCTGTATGACTGGGGGCGCGAGAACAATCCCGCCACCCGTCGTGAGATGCATCTTGAAGAGGCTCTGGACTGCATTGATTTCAAGAAATATGATGAGGGCAAATATCACGGCCACGCGGGGAAAGGCTTCTGCAATATCGCCTCTTGCCGCCATTTCGGAATAAACAGTATCGACCTTGCCGAAACGAGAAGCATCGATCGCGATGAGATTGAAAGTTTTGTGGTCTATATCTGTACGGAGGGTGCTGCGGAAATAATTGCCGACGGAGAGAGTTATCCTATGGGAAGAGGAGAGACAATCCTTGTCCCTGCTTCCGTAGATGAGTTCTCCGTGAAGCCGGCCGCTCCGTCAACACATATTCTCGAAGTTTATATTCCTCATATTGCCGAGACGGACGGATATTTTGACGCGGAATAGGAGGCTGTTTTTTTGGATGGATTCCGTTAGAATAGACAAATATCTGTGGGCCATCAGAGCCTTCAAGACCCGTACCGATGCGACCGAGGCCTGTAAGGGCAACAGAATCACTGTCGCGGGTGCGTCTGTCAAGCCGTCCCGTGAAGTTAAGATAGGGGATGTTATCACGGTCCGAAAAGGATCGGTGGTCTTCTCATATCGTGTTACAGGACTTCTTGAAAAGAGAGTTGGTGCCAAGGATGTGGAAAAGTATGCGCTGAATACCACTCCACAGAGTGAATTGGACAAATTGCACGCTCCTGTGGAGACATTCTTTATCAAAAGGGACAGAGGCACAGGCAGGCCCACGAAAAAGGAGAGGAGGGAGATGGATTCCCTCTATTCTTCATTCTTCACGGATGATGAAGAGTGATTCCTACAGGATCGGGTGGTTGTATCGGGTCATGGCCTGACCGATACCCTCCGTAGCGAAACATTTTATGGCCTCGACAGTCTGTTCCGCTATTTTCGGAATGAGGTCCAGTTCTTCGGGGAGCCACCTCCCCAGCACGAAATCAATCTGATGGCCTGGGGCGAATCCTCCGTTGCCCGTGCCGACGCGCAGTCTCGCGTATTCGTTGGTACCCAGGCAGTAATCTATGTTTTTCAGGCCGTTATGGCCTCCGTCAGAACCTTTTGCCCTCATTCTGAGGGTGCCGAAAGGAATGGCCAGATCATCCACCACCACCAGAAGGTTCTCGAGCGGAATCTTGTGCTTCTGAAGATGGTAGTTCACTGCTTTACCGCTCAGATTCATATAAGTGGAGGGCTTCAGAAGGATGAACTTTCTTCCTTTGAAGGATATTTCGGCCGTGTCGCCGTATCTCTCGGATAAAAAGACAGCATTGGATGCCTGAGCCCAGACATCCAATACTGTAAATCCGATATTGTGTCGGGTTCTGGCGTATTCTTCACCGATGTTTCCAAGTCCGGCAATCAAATAGCCCATGCCCGATAGAATCAATTGTTATTCTGCAGCGCTTTCACCTTCGCCTTCAGTAGTCTCGGCAACTGAATTGCGGGTTGCTCTCACTGCGCATACGAGTGTTCCCTTGGGGGATACGATTTTGACACCTTCGAAGTTGAGGTCGCCGGCATTAATCTGCTTGCCCAGTCCGAGGGGAGTGATATCGATGGGGAGTTCATCAGGAATGATGTCCATCAGGCCGCTCACTTTGAGTTTGCGGACACCGACATTGAGTTTGCCGCCCTGACGTACGCCTTCGCTGTTACCGAAAATCTTGACGGGAACATTGACGGTTACGGGTTTCTTGGGGTCAATTGCAATGAAGTCGGCGTGGAGCGCTCTGTCAGTAACAGGGTGATACTGAACCTCGCCGAGGATTGCCGTGTATTTTTTTCCATCGATTGAAAGATCCACGATATGTGAATAGGGAGTGTTTGTCAATGCTTTGAGAGCCTTTTCGTCAATTGCGAAAGGGGTGTTTTCGACACCTGCGCCATATACGACACAAGGTACTTTTTCTTCTTTGCGGATGTTGTTGACATCTGCTTTTCTGCCGGTAGCGCGGACGCTGCCATTAAGTTCAAGGTGTTTCATTGCCTTTAATTTAAAATGTGTTACTCAAACCGGAACGGGCCGGTTCCCATTGCACCAAAAAGATTTTCTTTTTTAGCAACCTGCAAATATAGGGAATTATTTTAATTGTCAAGACATTTTGACATATCTTCTTTTTTTCGCAACGTCAGGCATAAATGCCGCAATATCGCTATTATGAAGAAAATGGATATCAGGATTACGGTCAGGTACAGCTGTTCACTTATCCTTTTTCTCAGAACCATGACGTCGGGGTCCTCATTGAGAATATCTCCCGGCTCAAGGTTGTCTATCCTGACAGCACCCCATTTCCCGGCTATGATTCCTTCATTGAAATATGTTATTCCGCCGTTGCTGCGGTTCAGCGTCATAAGTGTCTTCTTATCGTTCTCTTCCGACGAAAGAACAACCGCATTCACACCGTTCGCCTCCGCCTTCTCTACGAATCCGGCTATTTTTGCCTTGAGCCCGGGGCTGGCGGATTCCGGCTCGTACAGAGAAATTACGAACAGTTTCCCTTCCGTATCGGGAAGTTGGAGATCCGGAGTGGAAATGTCTTCCCCTCCACCTGTAGTTATGCTTTCTATGAATGTCCAGGTGCTGTCGGGAAGGTTGTCCAGAGTGAACTCTTCCCGGACACCGTCTTTTTCATAAGTGAAAACAGTCTCATATTGAGGCGTTTGACTTGATTCTCTGCCGGAAAGATCAGCTCCGACGTTGTATTCCGTGAAGTCAATCTGGGGGAGATATATGTATGAGCTGATGGCAACGGCAAGCCCCAATGCCGCGAAGAGTGCTGCAAAAATCCATTGAAGGGTGTTGGAGGCTATGACCGTGGCTTTTTTTCTGCCTGTAAAGATTATCAGTATCAGAGTCAGGAGGATGACGTTTTTCCAGAAAGTCTGCCAGTTCGTCAGATGTATGGCCTGCCCGAAGCAGCCGCAGTCACTGATTGGGTTGTACAGGGCAAGATATAGCGTGATGGCGCTGAAAATCAGTGTCAGGCATAGTCCTGCCGTTGCAGAGACCCTCATCTTCAGTCCTATCAGGACGCATATGCCGATGGTGAATTCCAGCGTGGATAGACCCGCACCAAGACATACTGCCGTGAAAGAGGGGCAACTGAGATTGACAAGTGAAAGGTATTCCTTAATTATCAATCCGGTGCCGACCGGGTCGATTAGTTTGAGCATTCCCGCACAGATGAATACAAGCGAGAATAATATCCTGCAGACGGCTCTGATGATTCTCATATCAGTTTATCGATCAACGGACGTATTTTGCTGAATATCAAGTTAGGAGCAAGCATCTTTCCGGCGTTGTCGCGACAATCCACTCTCTGGAAGGCACTGTCCAGGGCGCACTGCTCCAGATAAAGTTCCCTTACTCTGGACTGGAATGAAATGTCCGCCTCGTGAATATCCCCCTTCCCGTTGAGATAGGAACGGTCATTGTCCCCTTTTCTGTCTCCTGAAAGCTGTTCGCTTACAAAATCCACCGGAACGTCAAGGAAGATGTTCAAATCTGGACGTGGAATATCGAAAATGTTGTATTCAGTATCGGTTATCCATTTTCTGAGCCTGACGGCTTCTTCTCTGTCCGGAAGTTTGGCGCATTGGAACGCTATGTTGGAATAGACGTATCTGTCCAGTACCACGATGTTTCCATCTTCAATCCAGTCGCGAAGCAGAGGCGCGGCACCGTGCCTGTCTTCTGCGAAGAGAAGTGCTACAAGCTGCGGATGAACCTGCTCCACCGTGCCGAATTCCCCTCGCAGAAATCTGCTGATCAAATCTCCGTAAACGGCAGAATCATATCTCGGGAAGTGGAGGTACTTCACCTCTTTGCCGGAGGAGGTCAGATAATCGGAGACCATTTTCAATTGTGTGGATTTTCCGGAGCCGTCCAGACCTTCAAGCACTATCAGCATATTTTATTAATTTTGCGAGTTGATTTTACAAAGGTAGTAATTTATGTGGAACGGAGTGAAAATAATGGGCGTGGTCAATGTGAATGAAGACTCATTTTTCAGGCAGTCCAGAGTCGGCGGAATCGATTCGTTCCGCAGGCGTGTGGATGAACTTCTGGAAAAAGGCGCTGACATAATTGACATTGGAGCGGTATCCAGCCGTCCCGGGGCTGCTGAGGTGAGCGCGGAGGAGGAGTGGAACAGGCTTGAGCCTGTTCTGGAAGCGGCTTCCGCCCGGTTCGGAGGAGTATCTTTCTCGATAGACACCTTCCGGGCCTCCATTGTTGTAAGGGCTTATCAGGTATTGGGTCGGTTTACCGTGAATGACATATCGGGGGGACAATGGGATGAGGCTATGATTCCAACGGTAGGAAGACTCGGTTTGAGATATATTGCGATGCACCTTCAGGGTAATTTCAGGACAATGCACGATGAGTACAGATACGATAACGTAATATCATCTGTTCTGGATTATTTCAGGAGTTTGTCGAGCCTTCTTCGCGAAGCGGGAGTGGAAAACTGGATATTGGATCCGGGATTCGGGTTTTCGAAATCAAACGTGGAAAATATGACACTGCTGCAGAATCTTGACAGATTGAAGGTGCTGAACAGGCCGGTTCTGGTTGGTATATCCGACAAAAGATTCACCGAAGGAAACACCGCGTCTCTGGAGGAGCTTGCGGTTTCAAAGGGCGCGGCGATAATACGCAGCCATCTTGCCTGACGGTCCGGCTATCGGATGAATCCTGTGGCTTTGTTCCACTCGAGATTTTTGTAGTAGCTGTTGAGTGTGGGGCACGTGGCTCTCGGGATGTATGTACTCAGCCCGGAATACCTGTTGATTGAAATCTCCAGAAAAACAGGGGTCGTATCCTTGAAGACAACAGCTTTGCCCATAGCCGTACGGAATTTCGCGTAGGCATCGTCTTCTGTTCCGTCCTCGTTCAGACAAATCTGGCGGATAAAGTCGTCAAGGTCATAGAACCAGTGCTGGTTGCTCCTGAAATATCTCTGCACGGAATTGCTGTTTATCTTGGAAATGAAATCTCTTCTGCTTGAATATATGTCGGAACACACGGCGGCAAGCTCCGGCAGTTCGGAGGTTTTGACGGCGGTGATGCATCCGGAATTGCGGAAATCGGCATCGCCGCGCACTCTGTTCATATAGTTTTCACAAATGGAATGGACTGCTCCCGCTGTTTCATCGGCAAAAGAGACTTGTATAAGTTCTCCGCATATTATACCCTTGGCCATCACTTCCGTAGGGGATGCTATCACGTAGTCGCAGAGGTCTTTCAACTGATATGCCACCTCTATGCCTCCCATAAGGCAGCAGTCAAACAATATGAAATCAAAATGTGTTCCACTGAAGGCGGACACAAGTGTGGGGATTTCAATTTCAATGTTGTCATCCGGCCCCACCGATCTGCTGCCGTCAGAACTTTTTACCAGATACCTGTAAGGATCCTGAGCCTTGAGGTTTGCGCAGTCCTCCGGGTCTGACAGATAGCCGGAGGGCAGGTAGCCTGAGCCGTGAGAGGATATCATGAAGCTTTGTCTGGTGGATGGATAAAGAGCCTGGGCATCCTTCCATACCTGACGAATCTGTCCGGGATCAAGCGACTGGACTGATATCACATTGTTGCCGGGGTACGTCATCAGTTTTTCTTCCACGCACTGACCGTCGCTGTTTCTGCTGAACCGGCTCAGAACCGGAACCGTATCTGCAAGATGGTAATAGATGAGCAGAACCTTGCTGTCATCGTCACTTGGGGGTAATTCGCTGTTCCTGATGCTATTGATGGCTTCAGCACTTGCGCCTGACAGCTGGTTGTCGTGACAGGAGATGTAGCAGAAAATCATCTGCCTCTCTTTTTCGGCAGGCGGGTAGAGCCCTTCGCAGCTGTGGAGGAACAGGATGCACAGCAGAATGGGGCACAGATGTATCAATCTTCTTTTCATCCCTGCAAAGTTAGAAATAATAACTATATTTGTGGTACTGTTAACGCTTGAAAAATGCAATACCTAGGAAAAATGATTACGGTTGCGGCAATGGGGCTCGCCGTCTCCTGCAGTCCCGGGGCCGGTGATTTTGAATTCAAGTACTCGATTGACGAATTCGCAGACATAGAGATACTGAAATATCAGGTTCCCGGATGGGATGAACTGACCTTGCAGCAGAAAGAGTATGTCTATCATCTGAGTGAAGCCGCCAAATCCGGACGTGATATCATCTGGGACCAGAAATTCAAATACAATCTGGCAATCCGGCACAGCCTTGAAAATATTCTTGAAAATTTTGACGGACCCCGAAGCGGTGTCAACTGGGACAACTTCCTCATCTATGCCAAACGCGTCTTTTTCAGCAACGGTATCCATCATCACTATGCATACGACAAGATACTGCCTGCCTGCCCTGAAGATTACTTCTCCGAACTTATGAGAGCTGTGGGGTGTTACGATGAGGAGCTTCTTTCCGTGATATATGATGCAGACCTTTATCCGACGATGCAGTATCAGGGGACTGAGAAGGATATTGTTCTTGCATCGGCTGTCAATTTCTATGATGAGGGTATCACGGCGGATGAGGTCAATGCTTTCTATGACAGGATGGCAAATCCCAAGGACACCTGCCCCGTCAGTTATGGTCTGAACAGCAGAATTGTCAGGACTGACAGGGGGTTGAAGGAGGAGGTATGGAAAGTGGGAGGCCTTTACGGACCGGCTCTCTCCAGGATAGTCGGGCATCTTCAAGATGCCGCTGCAGTGGCTGAAAATGAGATTCAGAAGAAATACATCGCCGAATTGATTGAGTATTACAAAACCGGTGACCTCCGTATGTGGGACCGCTACAACATTTCATGGGTGGGGGATACCGACAGTGACATAGATTTTGTCAACGGTTTTGTAGAGGATTATGACGATCCTCTCGGACGAAAGGCTGCCTGGGAGGGAATTGTGAATTATCGTGACAGAACGGCTTCGGAGAGAACCGGGAAAATCAGCGGGAACGCCCAGTGGTTCGAGGACCATTCCCCGATAGATTCGAGATTCAAGAAAAAGGAAGTCAAAGGCGTATCCGCCAAAGTCATAAACGTTTCTGTCATCGCCGGGGACAATTATCCAGCCACAGCCATAGGAATCAATCTCCCCAATGCCGACTGGATCCGCAAGGAGTATGGCTCGAAGTCCGTCACAATCGCCAATATCACTGATGCTTACGATTGCGCCGCCGAACAACGTCCCAAAAGTGTCCTGACCGAGTTTGCTTGGGACGATGCGGAAATAGCCCTATGCCGCAAGTACGGCTCCGTCACCGGCAACCTGCACACAGACCTTCACGAATGTCTTGGCCACGGCAGCGGACAGTTGCTCGAGGGGACTCCTTCAAATGCGCTCAAGGAATATACTTCCGCTCTTGAGGAGGCCCGGGCTGATTTGTTCGCTCTCTATTATCTGGCCGACCCCAAGCTGGTTGAACTTGGTCTTCTGGACAGTAAGGACGCCTACAAGGCCGAATATATGTCCTATATAAGAAACGGCATTTTCACTCAGTTCAGCCGTGTTGAACCGGGAAAGCAGAATACCGAAGCGCATATGCAGAACCGTAAGCTCATTGCGGAGTGGTGCTTTGAACAGGGTGCTGCGGAGAAGGTGATAGAGAAGAAGGTGCGTGAAGGCAAGACATATTTTGTCATTAACGATTTCGATGCATTACGCGCCCTCTTCGGCAAACTTCTGGCTGAGATTCAGCGCATCAAATCCGAAGGGGATTATCAGGCCGGCAAGGAATTGATTCTCAAGTATGCTGTCAACATTGACCCGGAACTGCACAGGGAGGTGCTGGAGCGCTATTCGTCTTTGGGGCTGAAACCTTACAAGGGTTTTGTCAATCCGGATATCGTTCCGGTTGTGAAGGACGGCAGTGTCGTGGATTATAAAATTGTCTATTGTGAGGATTTCCTGGAGCAGCAACTCCTGTACGGCAGAAAGTACCGCACTTTGTAATGGAATTTTTTAAAAGGAGGCTTCCCGCGTATCTGACGGACAGAGCCGGCATCATATCGATGCTGGTCTTCACCGCTGTTTTTGCACTGGTTTTCATCAACGCATACAAGCCGTTCAACGTAGATCAGATCTATCCTTCAGTTGATGATTTTACCATTTTTCTTGTTTCCAGCCTCCTTATCATGCTGGGACTCGTTGTTGTTGCCGTCAGCAGGATATTTCTCTATCATTATGCCCGAAAACACGTGATTACCTATCTGGGTTTCGGAGTATGGATAATAGTGGAGGTGATACTGCTTGCCGCCGTATATGCAAGGCTTGCCTGTATCTATATCCCATCGCCTGAAACGCAGATATACAGATTGATTCTCAATACGTTCAAGAACACATTCCTTGTGATTGTGATTCCATATACCATATCGATACTGTATATTGTCCTCAGGGATTACTCCAGAAGGCTGAAACTCGTGGATGAACTGCAGAAGGCGTCGCAGGAGGAGAAAATGCCGGGTACGCTCTCCTTTTATGATTCAAAGGGTGACATCAGGCTTTCCATCAAGCGTGAAAATCTGCTTTATATCGAAGCGTGTGACAATTATGTCAACATCTGGTACACCAACAGGAACAGGATTGAACATTTTCTTCTCCGCTCCACCCTGAAAGCAGTCGCCGCATACAACTGGGGCGGAAGAATCCACAGATGTCACCGTTCATATATAGTCAACTTTGATAATGTCAATCTGATACGTCGGGAAAAGGACGGAAGTGTATGCGCCGATTTCGGGATGGAGGGAGTTCTTGACATTCCGATTTCCGCTACGTATGCGGATGTCATATCCCAGTCATTCCTCAAATAATATCGGTTTTAACACAGTGTGGCTTGGTTTTTGCTCATCTTTTCGATTCTGTTTTTGAAAGAAAAAAGATTGAATAAATGAGAAAAGTAACGAAACTCGCTGCCTGCATTGCAGCTGTTATGTCGCAGTTCGGACTGGCGGCTCAGGAATCCTCCACTATGAGCCTCTCCCTTGAACAGGCTCAGGAGTATGCGGTTGAACACAACAGAACATTGATGAATTCCTCGCTGGATATCCGTAAGGCGGAGGCAAGCCGCTGGCAGGCCATCGCAAGCCTTCTCCCTCAGGTGAAAGGAACGGCGGATTACTCCAACTATTGCGGCTTCAAGATGTCTTTCGGAGAGATGCCGATGTCCATGCCTCCTTTCGGGACGCTCGGCTTGACATCATCCATAGCCTTCAGCGGTGGTCAGGTGGTCGGAATACAGATAGCTGACATTTCCAGAAAGATGGCAGACATCACTCTCCACAAGACAGAGCGTGAAATCAAGTCGCAGGTCCAGCAGCTCTATAGTTCCGCCCTTGTGGTCGAGCAGACCATCAAACTGCTTGAGAACAATCTTCAGAGCATCAGGAAACTTTATACGATAACACAGAGTTCCGTTGATGTCGGTGTCGCAGAGCAGACCGATGCGGATCAGCTCGCTGTTCAGGTCGCAACGATGGAGAGTACCATCAACAGCACCAAGCGTTCTTTGGAATTGGCATTCAATTCGATGCGAATGCTTCTCTGTTTGGGTGAAGATGTGGACATCATTCTGACAGATTCTCTTGACAAAATGTTCAGCAGAGAGGAAATCGATGCCCTTTTCGATTCCGTTTTCGACATTGAGCGAAACTATGACTATCAGCTTCTGGCTCAGAGCACGGAACTTGCAAGAAAGCAGATTGCTCTGACAGGCTGGTCCAACGGCCCGGTACTCAGTTTCTTCCATCAGTACAGTGCCAAGCACTATTTCCGCGATGAGCAGACTTTCAATATGACACCTCCCAATATGATCGGGGCCTCATTGAGCGTTCCCATCTTCACCTCCGGCAAGAATACGGCTGCCATCAAGGAGGCCCGTATCTCATATGAAAAGCAGTTGAACACGATGGCCGATACCGAGCTGGCCCTTAATCTGCAGTACAAGCAGTTGCTGTATAACCTCAGTTCCAATCTTGAAAAGTTCGAGAACCAGAAACAGAGCGTATCAGTGGCCCAGCGCGTATTCGACAACATATCAAAAAAATACGAGCAGGGCATCTCCTCCAGCCTGGAAGTTACCAATGCCAATACAAGCCTTGTGACTGCCCAGAGCAATTATGTTCAGGCAATGCTGGAGGTTCTTGATGCAAGACTTGAACTTGAAAATCTTTTGAACAAATAAATGAACGATATGAAAATCAGAACACTTTCTTTCTGTGCGGCAGCGGTGCTCCTGCTGGCCGCCTGTTCGGGAAATGACAAGACGGAGGCTGTCGAACTGATTCAGCAGGTCGAGACGTCAGCGGTGAAAATGGCTGCGGTGAACCGTAGCGTAGAACTTTCTACAACCCTTCAAGGCTATCTGACGCAGAATGTGGCCCCATCAATAACAGGGAAAATAGAGCATATCTATACTGAAGTCGGAACGAACGTCAAACAGGGGCAGATGCTTGTCAGGATGGATCAGAATCAGTTGAACACCACCCGTCTCACCGCTTCCAATCTGGCCGTCGAACTTCAGCGTATGGAGACTCTCCGGCAGACCGGAGCCGTATCGCAGCAGGCATACGACCAGACCAAGCTCAGTTATGACCAGACTCTGGAGAGTCTGGCGTTCCTTGAGAAGAATACAAACGTGAAAGCCCCCTTCGCCGGAGTGATTTCCGCAAAGAATTATGAGGACGGAGAGTTGTACAGCGGCCAGCCCATACTGGTGCTGAACCAGATAAACGTACTCAAGGCACTCATTGCCGTATCGGAATCCTATTTCCCATACGTGAAGAAGGGTATGAGAGTTGACATCCAATCGGATCTCTATCCCGAGGAGGTTTTCCCCGCTACGGTCGAGATAGTCTATCCCACGATTGACCCGGCAACTCATACGTTCCAGCTCAAGTTGAAACTCAACAACTCTTCGCTTAAGTTGCGTCCCGGTATGTATGTTTCAACGTCGATGCCTCTGGGTGAGGTCCAGACTCTTGTCGTGCCCTACAATTCGGTGCTCAAGATGACCGGTTCCAATGACAGATACGTCTTCGTGGCCGACGGCAATGTCGCCAGACGTGTCTTCGTGAAAATGGGCCAGCGCTACAACGAGATGATAGAGGTCACCGACACCGAACTTCGTGACGGGGACAGAATCGTGACCGTCGGACAGGCCAAGCTTGTGGATGGGTCCAAGATTAACATCGTAAAGGAGAATTAAGGGATGAGCATATACAAATCATCAATTGAGAAGCCGGTTACTACAGCCCTTGTATTTGTGGCTGTCATAGTCATTGGACTCTTCTCTTTCCTGAAGCTTCCGATTGACCAGTTTCCGGAGATGGACCCGCCGTACGTTACGGTTATGACGACATACGCGGGTGCCAGTGCCAGTGAAATCGAAACAAATGTCACAAAGGTAATCGAAAACGCCCTCACGTCTGTTGACGGACTGAAGGAACTGACTTCACTCTCAAAGGACAATATGTCTATGGTGATGGTCGAACTCGAGTGGGGCTCCGATATCGACGAGGCCACAAACGACCTTCGAAGTTATGTGGATATGGTCAAGTCGAACCTTCCTGACAACTGCCAGAGTCCTGTCCTCTTCAAGCTGAATACCAGTATGATGCCTATCATACAGTATTCCATCAAAGCGAAGGAGAGTTATCCCGGACTTGAGAAGATTCTGGACGATGAAGTGGTCCCTGTTCTCAACCGTGTGAACGGAATCGGTTCAGTATCCGTCTCAGGAGCACCGGACCGTTACGTCTATATCGACATTGACCAGGAGAAACTGAATGCCTACAATCTATCGCTGGAACAAGTTGCCAATGCAGTAAGTTCCAACAACCTGAACCTTTCCAGCGGAATTGTCAAGATGAAAAAGGAGCAATTCCAGATGCAGGTCCGCAGCGAGTACAGCCAGAGCTCCGAGATAGAGGACGTGGTGGTTTCCTCCACGGCCAGCGGTCAGAAGATTTACATAAGGGATCTTGCTTCCGTACGTGATACCATCAAGGACCTCTCGCTGGATGAAAAAGTTGACGGGCAGGAGGCTGCGCGTCTGATTGTTTCCAAGAAATCCGGTTCCAATACCGTTCAAGTCTGCCGTGACGTGCGCAAGAAAATAGCGGAACTGCAGCCGAAGCTTCCTTCAGACGTCGAAATCAAGATGATTTACGACTCTTCGGAGGATATCGAGGGCGCCATCGGCTCGCTTGAGGAGAGTATCCTGTATGCTCTTCTTTTTGTGGTACTTGTGGTATTCTTCTTCCTCGGAAAGTGGAGAGCCACTGTCATTATCTGTCTCACCATTCCGATTGCCCTGATTGTGGCCTTCATATATCTTATGGTGATGGGCAGTTCATTGAATATCATTTCGCTTTCCGCACTGACGGTTGCAATCGGTATGGTGGTCGATGACTCCATTGTGGTATTGGAGAACATCACCAAACATATCGAAAGGGGCTCCTCTCCGCGTGAGGCCGCAATTTATGCCACCAACGAGGTTTGGGTTTCCGTCATCGCCACCACTCTGGTCATCGTTGCAGTGTTTGTTCCCCTTACAATGCTTACCGGTATGGCGGGCATAATGTTCAAGGAACTCGGTTGGATTGTTACAATAGTCGTGTGTACTTCCACTGTTGCCGCCATTTCCCTCATCCCTATGCTCTGCTCCAAGATGCTCAAGTCTGACAAGGTTGAGGTCAGGGACGGCAAACTGGTAAAGATTGAAAGGAAACACGACTTCTACAATAAAATCATTGTGAAAGGTTTTCTTGACAAGCTTGACAGGGGATACGCTTCTCTGCTCAGGTGGTGTCTTACCCACAAAGCCTGGACAATAGTAATTCTGCTTCTGTTCTTTGCTGCGACAATGATTCCGTTCGCTGCCGGGAAAATCGGAACGGACTTTATGCAGAGATCCGACAACGGACGTTTGAGCGTTACGGTAGAACTTCAGCCGGGTACCAGAATCGAGGAGACAGTCAAGACCGCCAGGGTTCTGGAGCAGCGCTTTATGGCACTGGCTCCGGAAATCACCAGAATATCCACCTCTTCCGGCTCCAATGACGAGAGCAACATCGGGGCTCTGTTCTCCCAGACGACAAACTATAAGATTTCGATGACCGTTGTCTGCACCAAGAAGCGTTATAGGGAGCGCTCGATAGATGAGATTGCCGAGGAGTTCAGAAAGGAACTTGCGAAATATCCTGAAATTATCGAATACCAGTGCGTCCAGAGCGGTGGTATGGGAGGTCAGGGCGTTTCCACCGTGGACATTGAGGTCTATGGGTATGATTTCGACGCTACAAGTCTGTATGCCGCTGAAATCAGTCAGGCCATCTCTGAAAATGTCCCCGGGGCCAGAGATATAAAAATCAGCCGCGACAAGGACAGGCCGGAAATAAAAGTGGTGTTCGACAAGGAGAAGCTGGCATTTCACGGACTGAACACATCCACTGCGGCCGCATATCTGAGATACCGTGTCACAGGTTTTACGGCGGGTTATCTGAAAGAGGACGGCGACGAGTATGATATAATTGTCAGGCTTCAAGAAGAGAACAGGAACTCCATAACCGATATAGAGGATATGACAATTCCCACGGCGATGGGGCAGCAGATAAAACTCCGTGAAGTGGCTTCCGTCGAGGAGTACTGGTCCCCGCAGTCCATCGAGCGCAAGAGCAGGCAGAGATACCTTAAAGTATCCGTTACCCCGCACAATGTTTCTCTGGGAGAACTTGCCGAGCAGGTCAAGATCGTCTTGAGAAATCATCCGGAGCCTATCGGCGTCACGACTATGATTGGAGGTGATTACGAGGACCAGCAGGATATGTTCAGCGACATTGTCCTGCTCGCAGCCCTGATAATCATTCTGGTATATATCGTTATGGCTTCCCAGTTCGAGTCGTTCGGAAAGCCTGCCGTCATACTGCTGTCAATTCCTTTCGCGCTTTCCGGTGTTGTCCTTGCCCTTTGGGTCACCCATACGACGTTGGATATGGTCGGCGCTTTGGGTATCATAATGCTTATCGGTATAGTCGTGAAGAACGGTATCGTACTTGTCGATTATATCAACCTTATGAGAGACAGGGGATATGAGTTGAATGAGGCTATCGCGGTTTCCGGCGCGAGCCGTCTGCGTCCTGTATTGATGACAGCCTTCACAACACTCCTCGGTATGCTTCCTATGGCACTGAGCACCGGTGAGGGTTCAGAGATGTGGCACCCTATGGGTATTGTAGTCATAGGCGGCCTGCTGGTATCCACCTTCATCACTCTGCTGGTTGTCCCTGTGGTATATGCAATCATATCCCGTCAGGGGGAGAGGGACAAGGAGGAGAAGCAGCGCAAACAGTATATATTTATGCAACTTAAGCCTGAGGAGGAGTAAGAATGAAAAGTGTTTTCATAGTTTTTAACCAGGCCTTCACTTCGAGGGTCGAGTATATGCTTGACCAGCTGGAAATCCGTGGTTTCACTTTTTTTGAACAGGTGCAGGGGCGCGGTTCTCTCTCCGGTGAGCCTCATCGCGGGACTCATACCTGGCCTGAAATGAATTCGGCAGTTATGGCTGTCGTTCCTGACGAAGCTGTCGCGGAGCTGCTGCTGACTGTAAAGAAACTGGATGCCAGAAACAAGGATGTGGGAGTACGGGCTTTTGTCTGGAATATAGAACAGATGGTCTGATTCCCGGAATATTCCTTTTATTTTGTTGTAAAAAAGTGTTATCTTCGCCACAGAAAGTAACACTTTTTTATTTTTCAAATATGACAGTTCCTGTTAATGATTCAAATTTCAAGGAGGTAGTCCTTGATGCCGGGCTTCCGGTCGTAGTCGATTTCTGGGCCATCTGGTGCGGGCCGTGCAGAATGCTCTCTCCCGTGATGGATTCTATTGCGGAAAAGTTTGAAGGCAAGGTCATTGTGGCTAAATGCAACGTGGATGACAGTACCGACATCCCGATGCAGTTCGGAATACGAAACATTCCCACCGTCCTCTTCTTCAAGGGCGGACAGCTGGTTGACAGAAGCGTGGGGGCAGTCCCCCAGTCTGAAATGGAAAACAAAATCAATTCACTTATAGGATAAATGGCTATGAAAAAGATTATGATATTCTGCGCATCTGCGCTTATGATTCTTTCATCTGTCAGTGCTCAGGCCGAAGGTTTCCTGATTAAAGGCGGTCTGGCATTTCAGAATGTCAATACAGCGCTTGACGCGGTGAAGACAGTCGATTTTGCCTCCCCTAAGGGTCGCATCGGCTGGTGTGCCGGAGTCGGCTATCAGACATCTACCTGGGGAGGCTTCAGCCTTCAGCCCGAGGTTCTCTACAGGGCGAAGTCTCTGCAACTTCCCGGAACCAGTTCAGATTTGTTCAATGCTTCTTTAAGCTATCTGGAGGTTCCGCTTAATGTTCAGTGGGGAATCGATTTGTTTTTCCTCCGTCCCTTCATCTTCGCGGCTCCGTACGTCGGTTTCAAGTTGGGGGAGAAATCAGAGCTCCCTGTTTTTGAGGAGGTTATTAAATCCTTCGCAAAGAAAGTGTCCGGCGGTGTAGGCCTTGGACTTGGTCTGGAAATTTCCAAAGTTCAGATAACCGCCAAGTACAATTGGGATTTCGGAGGTGTTATCAACTGGTCTGACTATTGGAACAGGATGGGCGATCAGTTCAAGAACCTCAAGACTAAAGAGGGTGCCTTCGAGATAGGTTTGGCCATTGTATTCTGATTCCTCTTGTATAAAGAAATAGAGAAATATCTGGGTGATTTCTGGACGGCATACAGGTCGGCCTTCAAAGACTCTTTGAAGGCCGATGTCGCTTTGTTGCGCAGGATCAACAGTCAGTTGTTCGAACACACTGGCAAGCAGTTGCGCCCCATTCTTACTCTTCTGGCCGCCAGGGCGGTATGTGGGGATTGTCCCGAAAGTGTCATCAGGTGCGCCGCGGCTGTCGAGTTGCTTCACACTGCTACGCTGCTTCACGATGACGTGGTGGATAAGAGTCAGTTGAGGAGAGGGTTTCCTACTGTCAATTCCGAATACGGTGAGACATCCGCCGTGCTTATCGGGGATTTCTGGCTTTCACGAGCAGTGGAACTTATAATAGACAATCCTGACAGACGAGTGCTTGCCACCTTTGCCAAAAGTCTGACATCTCTTGCGGAAGGGGAGATGATTCAGCTTGAGCGGTCGATGTCCCCGAAACCTGACGAGGATACTTACTTTGAAATTATCCGCCACAAGACAGCGTCCCTGTTTGAAACGGCCGTCCTTTCCGCTGCGTATTCCGTATCGGCGACAGACTCTGCAACCGATGCAGTAAAAGGATATGCCCTCCATTTCGGCCGCGCTTTTCAGATTAAGGACGATATCCTTGACTATTCCCCGAATTTGAAAACCGGAAAACCAAGCGGACAGGACATTATGGAGAGGAAAATCACGCTTCCGCTTATCGGTGCGCTCAAAAATGCACCTGCGAAAGTCTCTTCCGCGTTTCTTAAGAAGGTCAAGACTCTGCCTGAGGACATTTCCGCTATGGCTCTTGAACTTGTCAGGTCGTATGACGGTCTGATGTATGCCGGAAGCCGTCTTGCAGATGAAATAGGGGAGGCTCTCTCCTGCCTGTCACTACTTCCGCAGAGTGAAGCCCGATCTTACATGGAATGGATTGCAAAAAGCCTTGCATAGTATTGGTTATTTGCCTGAAAGGTATTATATTTGCTTGAATGATAGTTAAACAGTTACGATTATGATAGATTACGATGAACTTGATGAGGAGATGATTCAGTTTGAGAAGGATCACCCCAGCAAAAAGAACAGAGTGAGCGACAGCGGATATAATGCAGGCTCCGACCCTATGAAGAAGATTGTCTATATTCTGGGAGCCGTAGCTGCAGTTCTGCTTATCGTACTGGTCGTTATGTGGATAAGTAAGAATTCGCTCGTGAATGAGCTCAAGCTTGATAAGGAGAATCTGACTTCCGAACTGGTGGCTCTTCAGGGTGACTATGAAGCCCTCAGCACAACCAATGCCGAAATCAACGACTCCCTTATGGTGGAGAAGGAGAAGGTGGAGCAGCTGATAGAAAGATTGAAGAAGACAGAGGCCACCAACCGCGCAAAAATCCGTCAGTATGAGAAGGAGACTGGGACTCTCCGTTCCATTATGAAGAGCTATATCAAGCAGATAGACTCCCTGAACACCTTGAATACCAATCTGCGCAATGAGGCCTCCGCCGCCCGCAAGGATGCTCAGGAAAGTCGCCGTCAGTATGAGGACTTGAAGAGTACGACAGAGCAGCTCTCCGCCAAGGCTTCCGCCGGTTCCGTGGTAAAGGCCCGCGGCTTCAATATGGTGGCCATCAACTCCTCCAACAAGGTTACGGAGCGGAGCAGCCGCACTGACAAACTCAAGACCTGCTTGAGCCTCATAGAGAACTCCATCGCAGACCACGGTTACAGGACGATATATATCCGCATCAAGGGCCCGGATGGAGTCCTTCTTGCAGACAGTGAGGATAATGTATTCACCTGTGAAGGCCAGAGGATGATATATTCCGCGTCCCGTGAGGTCGATTATCAGGGGGACGAGGTTGAAATCTGCATCTATTTCGCCAACCCTCAGGGTTTCACGAAGGGAGTTTATACGGTCGATGTATATTCGTCTGAAACAAAGCTCGGATCCACTGACCTGCTGCTCAAGTAGGGTATGGCCGGAATTTACGTCCACTTTCCCTTCTGCACCAGCCGTTGCATCTATTGCGACTTCTATTCAAGGGTCAGGACGGATTATCCGGAGTATGTGGATGCCCTGATTCGTGAGGCGGAAAGCCGCCGCGATTTTCTGAAAGGAGTCCCGCCCGCCACTCTCTATTTCGGCGGAGGGACTCCTTCCGTTTTGCCTGCAGGGGAACTCGAAAGGTTCTTGTCTGCACTTTCCGGCTCTTTTGATTTGTCACATATCGGGGAGTTTACAGTTGAGGTCAATCCTGATGACATCGATTCCGCCAAGGCTTCCGAATTCCGGGGGTTAGGGGTCACGCGCATCAGTATGGGCGTACAGTCGATGAATGATAAGCATCTCAAATGGATGAAGCGCAGGCATACGGCCGAAGAGGCTGTCCGTGCCTTCAAGGCGCTGAGACAAGCCGGTTTTGACAACATTTCGGTTGACCTGATATTCGGTTTTGAGGGGTTGTCCGGTCAGGAGTGGGGGAGGACCATACGCAAGGTTGTGGAGCTCTCTCCGGAACATATTTCCTGTTATCAGATGATGGGGAAGTATGCCTCTTCCGACGAGAATGCCTGTCTGTCGCAGTATCTTGCTCTTCAGTCCATTCTGGGGGAGGCCGGTTACCGGCAGTATGAAATCTCCAATTACTGCAGGCTGGGTTTCCATTCGCGGCACAACAGTGCATATTGGAGGCGGGAACCGTATCTTGGCCTCGGGGCTGCGGCTCATTCGTTTGACGGGGAGGCCCGCAGGTATTGGAACGTGTCCGATACTGACGCATATATCGCGGGTGCTCCTCTGCGGGGGGAGACATTGTCGGAGGTAGAAGTGGCCGAGGAGGTGATAATGCTGGGGCTTCGGACTTCGGAAGGGATTCCGAAGGAACTTGTCTGCCGGAATCCGTCGTATTCCGGTCTCGTCGCTTCCGGCGCTCTGATTGAATCCGGAGACCGCGTCAGAATCAGCCCCGCCTCATTCTTCGTCAGCGACGAACTCATCTCCACCCTGTTGGCGCATATCTGAGGCTGAATCTGTCCTTATCGCAATGTCAACCCCGGCTACCCGTTACTGCTGCAAGTTCGCAAATTAACGAGAGCCATCTGCAGGCAGGCAGACGGCTCCCGAACGGATGGGAAGAAGTTGTTTCAGTTACCGTTTCCGGTAATGAGATTTGACATAAACTTTCCGTTCATTAACCAATCTGAAGTGGCCTCTGACACGGATTTGTTTACGAGGCTCTTCCTCACATACTATTGTAAGGCGCTCTCTCGTGCTTGTTTTGGTGAATATAATTTTCATGATTTTGAAAGATTTAACGTTGAAAGCAAGGGGCGGCTTAAAGAGTACTCCATCCGATTTATTTCAAAAAAAAACAGGGCATCTACTCAAAATGAAATAAATGCCCTGTTGTACTCCAAGCACGAGAGCTTGCCTCCTCTCGCGTTAAATTATATTCACAATGCAAATTTACTCTTTTTTTATTGTTGAGCAAATTTTTCTCATTTACAAAATTCTCTATGTACGAAA
>JAZLIS010000080.1:0-15158 GCA_045617505.1 Bacteroidales bacterium
CGTAGAGGCTCCTGCTTCTGCAACGCTGGCTCTGTCCGCTACGGCGTTCACTCTTACCCTGGCTTCCGTTCCTTCGGTGACCACCAACATCAAGCTCATCATCTGCGCTTCCGCTCCTCAGAGCAACGGTATCAGCCGTGCCTACAGCAAGGCCGCAGAAATCGGTGGCCCTGAGACTCCTTCAACAACGGCAGTCGACATCAAGGATGACTACGAGGCCAAGTACGGTGCAGTGTCAGCCGGCAATCCGAAAGTATTTTTCAAGTATTTTTTCGTAAACACCTCAACCGGTGAAAAATCGGGCGAAATGCTTGCAGTAGCTCACTTTGAGGCTGAAGACGGGCAGCCCGCACCTGAGAACAACAACCCGGGCGGACAGTCCGAGGGTGGCAACGATGGCGGCGGCGAATCCGGAGGCGATAACTCTGGAGGCGGCATCGGCTTCTAAAATCCCCCGGCAATAGTCCGGCGTAATCTGAAAGACCCTCCGCAGATGAAAGATTCTGCGGAGGGCTTCTATATTATATAGGACGCATCAGAAAAGATTCGCTATATTTGCAAGTCGTTAGGCCATAATTTGGTTTACGAAACAGCAGATCTTTGAAACCTACGGAGAAATTTCAATAGAAAAACACTTTTTTCTATGCAATCCACTTTCAATTTGTAAGCAGGTTTGTCAATGGTTACTTATGACGATTTTGTTACTATTTTGTTACTCCGGGCGGTTTTGAAGAACAAACAAAATTGATTTGCAATAGGTTATGGCCGATAGCAATTTCATTGATTATGTAAAGATTTTTTGCCACAGCGGGAGCGGGGGCAACGGGTCGATGCATCTCCACAGGGCGAAATATGTTGCCAAGGGAGGACCTGACGGCGGGGATGGCGGCCGTGGCGGACATATTATTCTGAGGGGCAACGCCCAGATGTGGACGCTCATACACCTCAAATACAAGAAACATATCAAGGCTGAGGACGGCGGTGCCGGAAGCGGCGAGCTGAGGCACGGAAAGAACGGGGAGGACATAATCCTTCAGGTTCCGCTCGGAACCGTGGCCAAGGATGCGGAGACCGGCCAGGTTCTGTGCGAAGTGATTGAGGACGGACAGGAGGAGATTCTCTGCCGCGGAGGACGCGGGGGAAAGGGCAACGACTTTTTCAAGAGCGCCACGAATCAGACTCCCCGGTATGCTCAGCCGGGCGAGGAGGGGACTGAAGGATGGTTCATTCTGGAACTCAAGATATTGGCCGACGTGGGGCTGGTGGGTTTCCCCAATGCCGGAAAATCCACGTTGCTGTCGGTTGTCAGTGCGGCCAGGCCGAAGATTGCGGACTACGCATTCACCACTCTCGAACCCAATCTGGGCATCGTCAACTACTACGATGACAAATCTTTCGTGATTGCCGACATTCCCGGTATCATAGAGGGGGCGCACGAAGGCAAGGGACTGGGCCTGAGGTTCCTGCGGCATATCGAACGCAACTCGATGCTGCTGTTTATGATTCCTGCGGACAGCGACGACATAGCGGCGGAGTACAGGATTCTACTGCGCGAACTCAGGCTCTACAACCCCGAACTGCTTGACAAACAGAGGGTGCTGGCAATTACCAAGTCCGACCTTGTTGATGATGAACTCCGCAAGGAGATTCGCCGGCATCTGCCGAGGAAAATCCCCTGCCTTTTCATCTGCTCTCTCACGGGAGAGGGGATTCCCCAGCTTAAGGACACCCTCTGGAATACTCTTAATTCCGAGTAATGCTGCTGATTGTCGATAACTGCACGGACCCTTACCGCAACCTTGCGGCTGAGGAGTATCTTACACTGCATCTTGATGAACCCGCCATCCGTATCTGGCGCAATTCCGACAGCGTGATAGTGGGCAGGAATCAGAACGCGCGGGCTGAAATCGACGGCGATTTCGTAAAAAAACACGGAATAGCGGTTGTGAGGAGGCTCACCGGCGGGGGCGCCGTGTTCCACGACCTGGGGAACGTCAACTACTCCCTTTACGGATGTCCGAAAGGGGAGGGGGTGAAACGGGTGACAGAGGTTCTGAAAAAACTGGGACTCGAAGCCTCGACCTCAGGACGCAACGATATCCTTCTGAATGGCGGCAAGATATCCGGCACGGCGGAATGCATCTCCGGAGGACATTATCTGCAGCACGGAACGCTTCTTTTCAGTGCATCGATAGACAGGCTTGCAGGGGCTCTCAATCCACGTCCCGAAAAATTCGACGGCAAGGCCGTGAAATCCGTAAGAAGCAGGGTGTCCAACATATCCGATACGCTGAAGGAAGATATGACCGCTGAGGAATTTATGGCATTTGTCGCGGAGAACATCTGTCCCGGGGCCGTGCCGTATGATTACAGCGAAACCGACAAGGCGGCGACAGACACTCTTCTGAAAGAGAGATATTCCACTGACGGGTGGAATTTCGGAGCGGGCCCGCGCTATTCCTATACCGCTTGCAGAAAGTTCCCTTCAGGATTTCTGGAACTGAATATGGAGGTTTCCGGAGGGAAGATATCCGGTCTGGAGATATTTGGGGACTATTTCTTCACCCGCCCGACGGAGGAATTCTGCTCGAAACTGCTGGGCTGCCCCGCAGACAGGGACAAAATATACGACCGGCTCAAAAATGAACCGGTCGGTGAATATTTCAGCGGCATCACCGCCGAAGACATCAGTTCCTATTTCTGATTGCGTTTTTCCTTTGCGGATGTCAGAAGTTCCTTGAGAACGTCGACGCAGTCCACTACGGCCGCTTCGAAAGTGTCGGCGTGCCTCTCGACTACGATGTCATCGCCGGGAACGACCACCTTGACCTGAACGTTCTTGTTCTGCGGGTCCGCGAGTAGGGACAGATTGACTTCCGCACGAATGATGCCGTCGAAGAATTTGCTGATCTTGCCCACTTTCTTGTCGATGTAGTCAAGAAGTTTCTGGTCAGCGTCGAATTTGATTGACTGAACTTTAATATCCATAATCACCTCCATTTTTTGCCCTTGGATGGGCGGTTAAATATGTCTTTTTGAGCTGCTCGAAGGAATTGTGGGTATAGACCTGCGTGGCAGCGAGGGAACTGTGTCCAAGCAACTCCTTGATGCTGTTCAGGTCGGCCCCCCTGTTCAGCAGGTGGGTGGCGAGGGAATGCCTCAGCACGTGAGGAGATTTCCTGCCCGTAAATCCTGAGTATCCTGAAAGTTCCATCCTGACCGCATTGTTCACAAACTCCAGATAGAGCGGATGACCTTTGTCGGTGAGGAAGAAGTAGCCTTCAGGATTGGATGGAAACTGTCCCCTATTCCTATTCAAATATAGTAATAGTTCGTCACAAATCAAAGTGGGAAGTGGAATTTGTCTCTGTTTGTCGCCTTTTCCCGTAACTTTCAGGATATGCCTCGCAGCATCGAAGTCTGCAATTTTCAATCCGCATAGTTCGGCCCGCCTCATCCCGCTGGAATAGAGCAGCAGCATTATCGTCCTCCGCCTCAATGCCGGAAAATCGTCCGGATACTCTGCTATAAGTCTTCCGCTTATCTCGAAATAATCCGCCAGAGCGTGCTCGGTATAGAAGACTGGCAGGGGTTTGTCTGTCTTGGGACGGGGAATCCGGCTTACCGGATTGGCTGTCAGCACCCCCTCCCTGATCAGGAAATTGCAGAATGTGCTCAATGCCGAGAGATGCAGGTTGACGCTTCGGGCATCGAGCCCTCTGTCAAGTTCCTCCGCCACGAATGACCTGATGTTGCGACTGGTGAGAAGGGAAATGTTGCCCTCCTCCCGGTTTCCTCCGGAAATGTCCGTAAATCTGTCGATTGCGTCACGGTAGAGCGCTACGGTTCGGGGGGAGTACCGCCTCTGGTCCTTCAGGTAGGAGTAAAATTTTACTTCGAGCATACACAAATTTAAGAATTTTTACATACATTTGCAGTCCCAATGAAAAGGAGGTGTTTGCAACTATGATTATTGTACCGGTAAAAGAAGGCGAAAACATTGAGAGAGCTCTCAAGAAATTCAAGAGGAAATTCGAGAAGACAGGCATTATCCGTGAGCTTCGCGACCGCAAGACTTTCGAGAAACCTTCAGTGAAGAAGCGTGCAGCAATGCAGAAGGCTATCTATGTACAGAAGTTGCAACTCCGCGACGAATAACGGGATACCTTTAACCTATTTATAATGTAGATTCGCTTCGGGGCCGCTGCCTTGGAGCGATTCTGCTTTCAGGAAATTGAGACAATATGAATGACGGAGCACCATTGGAACTGGGAATCGAAAAGGTCGGCACACTGCTGAAGCGATATGCTATGCCGGCCATAATCGCGCAGACCGCAACCTCGCTGTACAATATGGTGGACAGTATATTCATAGGGCAGGGCTGCGGTGCATTGGCCATAAGCGGGTTGGCCGTCACTTTTCCTTTGATGAATCTCTCCATTGCCTTCGGAACACTTGTCGGTATCGGAGGTTCCACTCTCATATCCGTGCTGCTGGGGCAGAAGAACTATCAGGCGGCGCAGAAGGTACTGGGCAACCTGTTCCTGCTGAATATTCTGATAGGTGTACTGTTCTCTGTGGTGTCACTCTCTTTTCTCAATCCGATACTCCGCTTCTTCGGCGCAAGCGACGCAACCTTGCCCTATGCAAGAGAGTATCTGATACCCATCCTGTTGGGTAACATCGTCACACATCTCTATTTCGGGTTCAACGGAATTGTCAGGGTATCCGGACACCCCAGGCGCGCTATGTACGCCACACTTCTCACCGTAAGCCTGAACACGCTTCTGGACCCCTTGTTCATATTCGTATTCAAGATGGGTATTCAAGGGGCGGCGATAGCGACCGTACTGGCGCAGTGTGTGTCATTGGTATGGCTGACCCGTATCCTTATGGACAAGAGGGAATTCCTCCATTTGACGAAAGAGAATTTAGGAATAGACTGGCAGATAGCCAGGAGGTCGTCATCCATCGGAATGTCACCTTTTCTTATGAATCTGGCGGCCTGCTTCGTGGTGATTTTTATCAACAATCAGTTGAAACACTATGGCGGAGACCTGCACATCGGGGCATACGGAATCGTCAATCGTCTGGTATTCCTCTTCTTTATGGTGATAATGGGATTGAATCAGGGGATGCAGCCGATCGCCGGTTACAATTACGGAGCGAAGTTGCATGGCCGAGTTATGGAAGTGTTGAAGCTTGCGATGTTTTGGGCAAGCGTCCTTACCTGCAGTTGCTTTGTGATTGGTATGTTTTTCCCCCGTGCAGCCGTGTCCCTTTTCACTCACGATCCTGAGATGATCGACATAGCGGCAAGGGGATTCAGAATAACGGTTCTCGTATTTCCAATTGTGGGACGGCAGATTGTCATTACCAACTTTTTCCAGTGTCTGGGACTTGTCCGCAGGGCAATACTCCTCTCTTTGAGCCGGCAATTGATATTTCTTATCCCCGCGCTCTGTATCCTTCCTGTTTTTTTCGGAACGGATGGTGTCTGGTTCAGTATGCCGGCCTCTGATTTTATGGCAGCCCTGCTGGCTGAAATACTTCTGTACAGGCTTGTCCGTCAATTCAAGGCTTCAGGCATTGAGGCCCCGGAAATGCAGGTTAGCAATACGGATTCAAAAACTCGATAGATTATGGAAAATTTCATCATCTCCATAGGCCGTCAGGTGGGTGCCGGCGGATATGACACGGCAAGGGCTTTGTCCCGTGAGCTGGGTGTCAAGGTATATGACAGGGAACTGCTTGAGGAGACGGCTAAACGTTCAGGTTTGAGTCCTGATTGTTTTGAAAAGAGGGATGAGCACCAGCCTGGAAGGGTGTTTCACTCTTTGTCCGGTCTGCTTGGTCTGTCACACTCGGGCGAGGTTGTCGGCCACGACATTATGTCCGATGTTTCATTGTTCAACTTTCAGAGCCAGACCATCCGGCAGATTGCTGCAGAGGAATCCTGTATTATAATAGGAAGATGTTCGGATTATGTACTCAGGGACAATCCCGGCCTTGTCAGCGTATTCATAAGTGCCTCGCTGTCGTCCCGCATAAAGAGGATAATGGAGGGACGCGGCCTTTCTGAAAGCGCTGCCCGCAAATTTATCGAGCAGAATGAAAGGGAACGTGCAGACTACTACAACTATTTCACTTTCAAGAGGTGGGGGGATGCCCTGTCATATGATTTGTGCATCGATTCCTCCAAACTCGGAGATGATATATCAAAAGTGGTTGCAATAATCAGGAATTATATGGAACTTAGAGGATTATGGCAGACGAAAAGATAATATTCTCGATGAATGGGGTGAACAAGATTCTTCCCCACAACAACAAGGTGATACTGAAGGACATCTACCTTTCCTTCTTCTATGGCGCAAAAATCGGCATCATCGGTCTGAACGGCGCCGGCAAATCGACGGTGATGAAAATCATCGCCGGCATCGAGCAGCCCACAAGCGGTGAGGTGGTCTTCGCCCCCGGATATACCGTCGGATACCTTGAACAGGAGCCTAAACTCGATTACTCGAAGACGGTTGTCGAAGTGGTGCGGGAAGGGGTTCAGAAGACAATGGACCTCCTCGCTGAATATGAAGAGATAGGCAACAGATTCCTTGAGCCGATGGACGATGACACGATGAACGCCTTGATTGAAAGGCAGGGGGAACTGACCGACGAAATCGAGGCTGTCGGCGGATGGGACATAGATTCAAAACTGGAAAGGGCTATGGATGCCTTGCAATGCCCTGACAGCGACGCTTCCGTGGCTACCTTGAGCGGTGGGGAACGGAGGCGGGTGGCCCTGTGCCGCCTTCTTCTGCAGGAGCCGGATGTCCTTCTTCTGGACGAACCGACGAACCACCTGGACACCGAATCGATTCAGTGGCTGGAAGCGCATCTCCAGCAGTACAAGGGTACTGTCATAGCAGTTACTCACGACAGATATTTCCTTGACAACGTGGCAGGCTGGATTCTGGAACTTGACCGCGGTGAGGGTATTCCCTGGAAAGGAAACTACTCTTCCTGGCTGGAGCAGAAGAGCGCCCGTCTGGCTATGGAGGAGAAACAGGAAAGCCGTCGCAGAAAGACTTTGGAAAGGGAATTGGAGTGGGTGAGAATGGCTCCCAAGGCCCGCCAGGCCAAGAGCAAGGCCCGTCTGGGAGCATACGAGAAGTTGCTCAACGAGGATGGCAGGCAGAAGGAGGAACGGCTGGAAATCTTTATCCCTGCAGGGCCCCGTCTGGGTAACAAGGTCATCGAGTGCAGCGGAGTGAGCAAATCCTATGGAGACAGGCTTCTGTTCGAGGATTTGAATTTCAAGCTGCCTCCTGCCGGTATTGTTGGAGTCATCGGTCCAAATGGGGCCGGCAAGACCACTCTCTTCAGGCTGATTATGGGTTACGAGAAGCCGGACTGTGGGGAATTTTCGATAGGGGAGACAGTGAAAATCGCCTATATCGACCAACGGCACAAGAAGATAGACCCCGACTTGACTGTATATCAGACAATAGCGTCCAATTCCGAGTTCGTCAGGCTCGGAAACCGGGAAATAAATGCACGTGCCTATATCTCCCGTTTCAACTTTTCCGGGGCGGATCAGGAGAAGAAATGCGGCATTCTCTCAGGCGGTGAGAGGAACAGGCTTCATCTTGCCCTCACACTGAAGGAGGAGGCCAATGTCCTGCTGCTCGACGAGCCGACCAATGACGTGGACGTGAATACAATCCGTGCCCTCGAAGAGGGGCTGGAGAACTTTGCCGGGTGTGCCGTGGTCGTTTCCCACGACCGATGGTTCCTTGACCGTATCGCCACCCATATCCTCGCTTTCGAGGGGGATTCCAAGGTTTATTTCTTTGAAGGAGCCTACAGCGAGTACGAAGCCAACAAGAAGATGCGGCTGGGAAATACCGAACCGCACCGTTTCAAGTACCGCAAATTGAAAGATTAATTACTGCACAGAATAGGCCGTTATGCTCAGAAGGGAAGTGGTGTCATAACGCTTATCCAGGGTGCCGGTGACGGTAATATATTTTCCCACTACGGAATCGAAGGCGAGATCCTGTTTCTGCTGTGTGTTCCTGAGTTCTATGGGAAGCACGGTATCCAGAGTGTATTCCCCGTCGTGGTCTGACAGAACGATGTTGGAACTTACGGCGGCTTCTTCGATTATCTTGTTGCCGCTGACCACTCCCACGACCTTTCCGCGCACTGTCACACTGAGCCCCCAGGGCATAAGTTTCGCCTCTTCAACGTTCAGGACCGGGATGCTGCCGACATTCTGAACGTCTTCAACCTCGCTTACCGATTCATCGAGGGATATCGAAATATCTACACTTCCTCTGTCAATGGGGGCATCTATCTTCAGATGTCGGATTTCACCCGCGATGAGTTCCTTGCTGAAGAGGTAGTTCCCATCCACGGTAAAGTAAATGGTTCCGCTTTCGAAATAGGCTATCTCAGTACCGGAGCAGGAGAAAGGGTACTCAATCCTGCCGTAGGCTGTAATTATTATCGGAGTGCTTCCGGAGTACCTCTCTGTAAATTCGGGTGAGAACGTGAACTTGACACCGGAATTCATCATCTTGCACACGAGATTCACACTTGTTTTCTCTCCTGAGGAGACAGCGACCGAGACTTTGTCACCATATACCGGAGTTGACATCGCAGGCATTGCCGTGTTGTCGGAGCGGACAATGACAAGACATCGTCCCGCCTTGACTTTAATCTCCTCCGGTCTGTTTCCGAACCTGCCGCAGTAGAAGGTGTCCGCTGCCGGTTCCCGGTTTTCTTTTTCCGTGCGTACAACCGTAAGGAAAAAATCGTCCGGATTCAATCCGGATGCCTTTGTGCCGGTGAAGTTAAGGATAATCGCCGCGTCCGGCCCGTCATCACCGCTGTTATTCTGCTTTTCAGGCAACCAGTTGCAGGAAACGGCAATGATGGCCGCAATCATCAGATTGATGGAGGCAATACTCTCCATCATCACTTTTCTTTTCATAATTTTACCTCCTTTGTTTGGTTTAACGTTGTCGGTAAATATCAAACAAATTCCGGTAATAAAAAAGAGAAGGATGAAATTTACTTTTTGTTGAAAAAAAAAGCCCGTTTGACGGGCTTTTTTAAAAAAACTATTTGGCTGTCAGTGCTGCCAGAGCGATGGAATTCAGTTTTGTGTCGATGCTGTCGGCACGGCTTGAAAGCACGCAGGGGGCCATTGCGCCGGCAACGATGGCGGCTTGATGGGTATCCTTGCAGAGTTGCGAATTGGTCTTGTAGAAAACGTTGGCTGACTCGATGTTGGGGAATACCAGACAGTCGGCGTCTCCGGCAACGGTGCTTCTCAGCTTCTTGATTGCAGCCGCCTCTGAGCTGAGGGCAACGTCAATTGCGAGAGGTCCGTCGATGGTGCAGCCGGGAATTTGACCGCGATCTCCCATCTTGGCCAGAAGCGCCGCCTCGATGCAGGCCGGCATAGTCTCCATCATCTGTTCGGTGGCGGCGATGGCTGCAACCTTCGGGCACTCGATGTTGAATGCGTGAGCTGTGTTCACAAGATATTTCGTAATGGCGACTTTCTGCTTGAAATCAGGAGCGGGGATGACGGCCATGTCACCGAATATCATCATCTTGTGATAATTGGGGTTTTCAATCACGGATACGTGGCTCAGGACAGCCTTGGGGGGCAGAAGTCCGGCTTCCTTGTTAAGGATGGCACGCATATATTTGTCAGTGCTGCAGAGGCCTTTCATAAGGATGTCTCCCTGTCCCTCGCGTACCATCAGCACGGCCTGGGCTACAGCCTTTAGCTCTACTTTATTGTCTATGATGGTGAACAGTGTGGGGTCGATGCCTTCTTTTGAGCATACCTCAAGAATTTTGTCCTTGTCGCCCACGAGGGTTCCTTCGACGATGCCTATCTGGACGGCCTTGCTGACAGCGGTGATGGTGTGGTCATCGACTGCCCAGGCTGCCACAAGTCTTTTTTTCTCTTTCGAGCGCAGATGCTCGAATACTTCTTCGAAATGCTTTATCATAGTTTTATGTTTTATTTGGTTCGCGGTTAATTTTATTTTTGCCGTTTGATGCTCCTGTCTGTCACCAATTCGGACTTCGCTTCGCTCATCCCTCCCACAGCGCTACGCTTGTGGGCCCCTCCCGCTATCAAGCGCGGGTGCTTAGGTCCTCATTCAGTGACAGACAATCCGCATCAGCGGCAGACTATATTCATCGTGTCGCGGGCGATGACCAGTTCTTCGTCGGTAGTCACCGCAACCACCTTCACCTTTGAGCCGGGACGGGAGAGAACTACGTCCCTGCCCATATTCTCGGCATTGGCCTTCTCGTCGAAATCTATGCCCAGCCACTCCATATCCTTGCAGATGGCCTCACGTACGGGGATTGAGTTCTCCCCGATTCCTCCGGTGAAGACAACCATATCGACTCCGTTCATCGCGGCGGCGTAGGCACCGATGTATTTCTTAATGCCGTATGCAAGCACCTTCTTGGCCAGCAGGGCTCTAGGGTTTCCGTTTGAGGCGGCCTCCATAAGGTCGCGGCAGTCGGACGAGAGACCGCTGATACCGATAAGGCCGCTCTCCTTGTTGAGGACCTTGTTGATGCCCGCCGCGTCAAGACCTTCCTTCTCCTGAAGGTAGATGATGGCGCCGGCATCCAGATTACCGCATCTTGTACCCATCGTCACGCCTTCCACGGGAGTGAATCCCATCGAAGTGTCAACGCTCTTTCCGTTCACAACGGCCGTGATGGAACTGCCGTTTCCAAGGTGGCAGGTGATTATCTTCGAATTGTTGATGTCCATCCCGACAAAGTCGCAGGCCTTCTTCGCCACGTATTTATGGCTTGTGCCGTGGAATCCGTAACGGCGGATTCTATATTTGTCATAATATTTGGATGGGATGGAATAGGTATATGCGTAGTCAGGCATTGTCTGATGGAAGGAGGTGTCAAAGACCGCAACCTGTGGTATGCCTGGCATAAGCTTTTTCACAGCCTTGATACCAAGCAGGTTGGCCGGGTTGTGAAGGGGGGCCAGGTCGCAGCACTGACTGATTTTGTCAATCACTTCAGGGGTGACAAGCACGCTTTCGGAGAAGAATTCGCCTCCGTGCGCAACTCTGTGTCCGACTGCCTCGATGTCAGCAAGGGATTTGATTGCCCCTAGTTTGGGGTCAGTCAGGAGGGCGAGAACCTTTCCAATTCCGGCAGTATGGTCCGGAACGGGCTCCTCCACCGTGTATTTGTCTTTACCGGTTACTCTGTGTGTTATGGAACCGACCGGGTCGCCGATTCTCTCCACAAGACCTTTGGCAATCAGTGAACTTTCATTATCGCTCTTCATATCAAGGACTTGATATTTAAGGGAAGAGCTTCCGCAATTGAGAACAAGAACTATCATTTCGTCAAAATTTTCCCAAATTTACACAAAATCCCTCTATTTTTCAGTATTTTTGTTGAAATAGTATGGCAATGAAATTCACTACCCCGGTATCAGCGGAGCGCCTTTCCACGGAACTGACCCTCACGGACAGGATAATGGTCCTGGGCAGCTGTTTTGCGGACAATATCGGGCAGAGGATGTCCGATTCCGGATTCAACGTATGTGTCAATCCGTTCGGGACTCTCTACAATCCAGCAAGCATAGCCTCCTCAATAGACCGCCTGACAAGCGGCGCACCCTTTACGACGGGGGATTGTGTTGAGATGGGTGCCGGGGCGGGGAAAATCTGCTCCTTCGAGCACCATACCTCTTTTGCAAAGGCCGATGCGGAGGAGTTCCTGAAGGTGGCAAACTCCTCTCTCCGGGAGGCCTCGTCTTTCTGGAAAAGCTGCAACAAGGTGCTGATAACTTTCGGAACGGCGATGGTTTGGCGGCACGACGGCAGAGTGGTCTCCAACTGTCTGAAGCGCCCCGCCGGTGAATTCACGCACGATATGCTCTCTCTTGAGGAGATTGCCCTCTGCATTGAAAGAATCACCGCGGCAGCCTCCCAAGGAAAGAAGTTCATCTTCACGGTTTCACCCATACGTCATCCGGGAGATGGAGTCCGAGGAAACACCCTTTCCAAGGCTTCTCTTCATCTGGCTCTGGGGCGCACCGGGTTCGACTATTTCCCGGCATACGAGATTATGATGGACGAACTTCGGGATTACCGTTTCTATGCGGAGGATCTTCTCCATCCGAGCCGTCAGGCCGTGGAGTATATCTATGAGAAATTCAGGGATGCGGCATTCAGGAAGTGCGACCTTGAACAAATCGCTTCCAACGAGAAGCGCGCAATTGCGGCCCGTCACATAAGTAGCGGCGGGGCGCTACCGTCTATTCCTGGGTAAGCCACCGCTGCATCCCGTACCACAAGAAGACCAAAAAGCTCACCTTCCTCAAGAAAGAGGCAGCCCACTTCGACCATCTTGAAGACGTCGAGACCCTGTTCAACAGCCTCATTCAGGACAACAACCTCGAAACGATGCTGCTGTTCCGCAGTCCGTCAGGCCACGGACTCAAATGGATTGTCCCCGTCACCGATGCCACCATTCCGCACCTTCTTCCAGAGCGCAAGGGATGCCGGAATCAGCATCTCCGTTCCCTCGTTTCCCTCAAAAACCTCACAAACCTCAAATCCCTCAATCCCTGCAATACGACGATTGGAAGAAAAGGGTAAATCGGGACTTCACACCCGACGAACTGATTCGTGACATTATGGCCCGGGCTGCGGCCGAAGAGGAGGGTGCATAAAAAAAATATTTTCAAAAAAATCTCTTGAATGCCGGTAGCAGGCTCACATTTATTTTTCCCTCTGTTGCCAACTTGCCGGAAAACTTTTCGTAAATTTGCTTCTCCAAGGGAATCGTTATGCATAAGAATACTCAATCAAGCGCAGCAAAAGAGTTTGCTGCACGCTGGCAAGGCAAAGGATACGAAAAAGGAGAAAGCCAGTTGTTCTGGATAGAACTCCTTCAGGACGTATTCGGGGTTGGTACGCCCGGTAATATCATCTCCTTCGAGAATCAGGTCAAACTCTCCAGCACCAGTTTCATCGATGCCTACATTGAGCCTACCCACGTTCTGATTGAGCAGAAATCCATCGACAAGGATCTTCGCAAAGCGATTCCCCAGAGCGACGGCACTCTCCTGACTCCCTTCCAGCAGGCAAAACGCTATGCTGCTGAACTGCCGTATTCAAAGCGGCCACGTTGGATGGTCATTTGCAATTTCCGAGAATTCCACGTCTATGATATGGAGAACCCTCAGGGCGAGCCGGAGGTTATTCTGCTGGAAAATCTTGAGAAAGAATACTACCGCCTCCAGTTCCTTGTGGAGCAGGGCAACGAGCACCTCAAGAAAGAGATGGAGGTCTCCCTGCAGGCCGGCGAAATCATCGGCGAGATCTACGATGAGTTCCTGAAGCAGTACATCAATCCCGACGATCCTCACACCCTTAAGAGTCTCAATATCCTCTGCGTACGCCTCGTGTTCTGTCTGTACGCAGAAGATGCCGGGCTGTTCGGAGAGAAGCGCTGTATGTTCCACGACTATCTGGCACAGTTCAAGCCGGGTAAGGGTGAAATGCGCAAGGGCCTTATCGAGTTATTCGATGTTCTGAATACTCCTGTTGAAGAACGTGATCCATATCTGGATGACAGTCTCAAAGCCTTCCCGTTCTGCAATGGAGGTCTGTTCGCAGAGAAGAACATAGAGATACCCCGTTTCAATGATAAGCTTGCCGAGTTGGTGCTCAAGCACGCCAGTGACGACTTCGACTGGAGCCAGATAAGCCCTACCATATTCGGGGCCGTGTTCGAAAGCACTCTGAACCCGGAAACCCGCCGCAGTGGCGGAATGCACTATACGAGCATCGAGAACATCCACAAGGTAATTGACCCTCTGTTCCTCGATGACCTGAAAGCGGAACTCGCATCGATAATTGACGAACCGATAGAGAAGAAGCGCATTCAGAAGGCCAGTGAGTATCAGGACAAACTCGCCTCGCTCAAATTTCTCGATCCCGCCTGCGGAAGCGGCAACTTCCTCACGGAGACTTACCTCTCGTTGAGGCGTCTGGAGAATGAGGTTATGCCGATAATTGGAGACCTGTTCAACCCCATCAAAGTCGATATCCACCAATTCTACGGCATTGAGATAAACGACTTCGCCGTAGCCACCGCCACAACTGCCCTGTGGATTGCCGAGGCGCAGATGATGGCAGAGACGGAAAGGCTGATGAAGATAGACCTGGATTTCCTGCCACTAAAGAGTTTTCACAACATCATTGAGGGGAACGCCCTGCGGATGGATTGGAAACGCCTCTCCTTCAAGGAGGAAACCACTACGATTGTTGTGGACAAGACGCATCTTTATCCCGGCATTGAAGACTTCGGGAACGGCCTGCTCAATGATCCTGTCGTAAAATACGGAGAAATAAACTTGTATACGAAAGAGATGGACTTCACTCCGCGGACAACGGAGGAGAAAAAAATAGATTTCGATTACATAATTGGCAATCCACCGTTTGTGGGGGCAAGATTGATGTCCGAAGAGCAGAAGGAAGACGTGCTTGAGGTGTTCGGTAAGGAATGGAAAAACGTCGGGAATCTTGATTACGTCTGCTGTTGGTATAAAAAGGCGGCGGATTACATAAAAGGTACCGGCACCCGTTGCGCCCTGGTATCTACAAATTCGGTTACGCAAGGCGAACAGGTTGCAAATCTGTGGAAACCATTGATGGAGGATTGCGGTGTTCACATCGATTTCGCCTGGCGGACATTCCGTTGGGACAGCGAAGCTAGCATCAAGGCTCACGTGCATTGCGTGATAATAGGGTTCAGCGTAAAGGAGAATGATTCCCCTCGTTATATCTTCAGGGCTGACGGACATCAGATAAAGGCAAAGGTCAACGTTAATCCTTATTTGATAGATGCGGACAATGTCTTTATTGAAAGCCGGAATAAGCCGATTTGTGAAGTTCCGCTGATAGGAATAGGAAACAAGCCGATTGACGGTGGCAACTTCTATATAACATTTTTTAACACATTGCAGCAGAAAGCCTTGCATTCAGCTTATCAAGAGCCCTCTGTGTGCGTTCAATCTTTTTCCTGAGCAGTTCCTGCTCGTCAAGTCCGACTTTCGTCTCATCGTAGGTACACTT
>JAZLIS010000081.1:0-2512 GCA_045617505.1 Bacteroidales bacterium
AAGGAGAAGTTGAAGTCGAAGGTAAAGGAGCTACTCCTACGTAAACGGGCAGTAGCCAAACCTCTGTCTTACACCTTCACAAAACTGAACCAAGTAGTGAGGGGATGGGTGAACTACTACCACATAGGCAGTATGAGCACATACCTTGAGGATAAGTTCGGTCCTTGGTTGCGTCATAAGGTTAGGGTAGTAATTGTCAAGCAGTGGAAGAAACCGGGCACAATCTATAAGAATCTGTTGGCAATAAAAAGAATTGTGAAGAGTGATATAGAAGACGCCGAAATCTACCAGGCTGCTATGACAAGGTTAGGACTGTATCGCCAATGCGGTATGTACGTTTTCAATACTCTGCTCAGTCCCAAAGTGCTAGCCATGCCAAAGGTGAACAGGTCTGATAAAGCTAAGAGCCGACCTGGCTTAGTCGACCCCTATGCTTTGTATCAGAAATTGCGAACTCCTATATGTATGTAGCGCCGTATACGAGACCCGTACGTACGGTGCAAGGTGGAGGTGCGGAAGAGAGCTCCAATAGAGATGGAGAACCCTCACTTCCCATCTACCCTATTCGATATCTGTTTCTACTGGTTTCCGAGAAGCCAGTCAACAACCATAAACTTGTTTATTCTGTGGCCTTCGTATTCTTCAACGCGATGCAGATATACGTAATCATTTTCAAACAAACTGCGCTATTTCCGAGATTTTCCCATTGCAAACTGCGCTAAAAACGGGAATTTCTTCGATGGGAATGCACTAATTGGCCGATGAAGACTTCGGGAATACGTCTTTATATTGATCAATAATTGCGTCAATCATCGCCGACTTATGTGGAGCGGCATCATATACTCTATTAGTTCTGGATATCGACAGATCTTTCGTTTGGAACAGATTGTTCAATGCTGTTTCCGGGAACACGCTCCACTTGCCAGGCATCCAATAGTTCTTCCTTTTCTGTTCGTTGTAATCTGGTTTGTCCCCACAGTAGATTCGTCCGCACATATACGCAAGAAGAACCTTACTTTCTCTCTCACTCCAACGATAGTGGTGCCCATCCTCCTTCATAAGGTCTAATTCGATTGCCTTGGCAAATACTTTCCTAGCCAATGGCGTATCTAATTCTTTAGGGATGATCACGCCTTCAAAAATCATGTCAGGTTCTTGCTCCACGTCTTGAGGTACGGATTCAATTACTCTCTCCTGGAAAATCTTTTCAGTCACAGATGACAGGTCAACAGAGGGAGTGTCTTCCTCAATCTCTGCCTTGTGTTTTCCGTTATTCCATAACAATTTGTCCGGTTGCGAAGCCACTCTAGCCAACAACCCACTTACCGCAAGCAAAAGTATTGAAACACACAGGATGGCTGCATTATGCTGTGCATCTCCCACTTTCGGCTCGAAAATGCCGAATGCGAATAAAAAGCACAATGCTAGGAATGATGCTATCGCGCCGGACCAGAAGATGGCGCGGTTATGCTTCTTGAAGATAGTGGCAAATACCAACAGGATGACAAAACATCCAATTATTAGAAATGATATCGCAGCTACAGACATGAAAGGAACAAAAAACTAGGATAAACGTAAGCAAGATATGGATCTCCGGGCTGATTCTGGCCACTTCTGCGGCCAGGGTTTCAGGGAGGTACTTCGCATAGACCTTCTCTGTTATGTCGGTGCTGCCGTGCCCGAGAAGTCGGCTGACGACAGTCATTGAAAGTCCTTTGTTCAAGGCTACAATTGCGAAGGTGTGACGGGCAACATGCATCGACAGGCTGAAATCTAATCCCAGCTGCTCTCCGACCACGTTCAAGGACTGGTTGATGCACTTGGTAGCATTGTTGCGGCAGCGATACAACTCTTCGGCATTGTCAAGATCCAGGTCTTCCTTCACCAGATTGAAGACGTATTTGCTGTCAGGGCGTTTCTCCTGCCAGTGCCTGAGTATCCTGATAGCCGGATCGGAAAGCGGTATGACGTGACGTTTGTTTGTCTTGATCATAATCTTGCGGAGCTCCCTCTTGTCAAAGTTGATATGGCTCCACTGAAGGGTCATCACATCGACAACACGAAGGCCACAGGCGTGGAAAGCGAAGAAGAACATCTCCAGAAACTCTTTCCTGCGCGGTTCCTGGCAAGTCTCATAATACTTCAGAAGATCCTTCATCTGATCCGTTGTCAGACTCTTCCCGTCAAATTCGGCTTCTTCGTCAGACAGGGACACCTTTGTGACAATACGCATATCCTGAATGCGTGCGTTGATGTCAGCATCAATGTAGCCCAAGTCCTTCGCGTATGCGCAGGCTTTCAAGATAGGAGTAAGTGCGTGATTGATGGTAGGGTCTGTGTTCTGTTTGACGTCACGCCGCCATTCTATATATGATTCCAGCAAATCAGGAGTGATTTCGCCTACATATATGGAATCCAGCCGGTAGGTTCCTCGCTTAGTAGAGCGCAAGAACTCACGGAATATGTTCATTCCGCTCTTTCCGTTCTCATATCGGCTGTGGCCAATCCTGTT
>JAZLIS010000082.1:0-38646 GCA_045617505.1 Bacteroidales bacterium
GGAAATTCAAGTTGTCAAGATTCTGGCTGTCGCTGCCGATTACCACGCTGCGTTTTGCGTTGGCCACGGTGATGACAGTCTCGAAAATCTCCCTGAGGCCTTCCTGTATATACTGTCCCATTGAATGAAGGTCGGTCGTGAAAATCACGGAAGCGGGGAATATGCCCTTGCCGTCCTTTCCTTCGCTTTCGCCGAACAGCTGCTTGAACCACTCTCCCACATACTGCATCTTGGGATTGAAACTGGCCAGGATTTCAACGTGCTTGCCATTGTCATACAGGGCATTCCTCATTGCGGCATACTGAACTGCAGGATTGTTCACGGAGGTGTCCATCAATGCCTCCTCGGCATCCTTCGCCCCCTTTATCATAGCGGCCACGTCGAAACCGGCAAGCGCGATGGGGAGAAGTCCGACCGGTGTCAGGACACTGTAACGTCCACCGATGTTGTCCTCGATGACGTATGTCTTATAACCCTCCTGGTTTGAAAGCGACTTGAGAGCCCCGCGGGCCTTGTCGGTCACGGCTATGATTCTCTCTTTAGCCTCAGCCTTTCCGTATTTCTCCTCAATGTAGTTCTTCATCAGGCGGAAAGCCACTGCGGGCTCGGTTGTGGTGCCGCTCTTTGATATGACCACGCAGGCGGTATTGCGAATCTGCACCAAATCCATCAGCTCCGCCAGATAATCCTCGCTCAAGTTGTTGCCGGCGAACACGATGCGGGGAGATTCGCTTTCCATCTGGCTTGCAAAACTATGGCTGAGAGCATCGATGGCCGCTTTCGCTCCAAGATATGAGCCTCCGATTCCTATCACGACCACAAGATTGACACCCTTGTCCTTCCAAAGTTTGACAACCTTCAGATAATCTTCCAGTTCTTCAGTCGTGGTGGCGGAAGGGAGATGCCTCCAGCCAATGAAATCGTTGCCTTCGCCCGTGCCGTCCTCCAGCACCTTATGCGCCGCGACGGCCTTTGCGAGATAATTTTCAAATTCGGATTTGCTTACGAACGGCTCACAGCCGGCCAGATTCAGTTTAATCATAATTCAGTGTCTTTTATATTTTCGTATTCTTCATCAATCAACAGGTCGGGGCCTGCGGCTGCGGCTACGGCCAGACGATCGCATCTTTCGTTCTGGGGATGGCCGTTGTGCCCCCTTATCCACTGGAACCGGACATTGTGCTTTCTGTAGATTAGCAAGAATCGGCTCCATAAATCGGGATTGGCCTTCTTCACGAACCCTTTTGCCTCCCAGCCGAACACCCATCCCTTCTCCACCGCATCAACGACGTAGGAAGAATCGCTCCATACAACCACTTCGGCCTTATCCCATTTTATGGCCTCAAGCCCGGTAATGACGGCAAGCAGCTCCATACGATTGTTTGTGGTACACCGATACCCGGCGGAAATCACCTTTTCCATTCCTGAGCAGGTCATAATCACACCGAAGCCGCCGGGTCCGGGATTACCGCTGCATGCTCCGTCAGTATATATGATTATGGGAGGCCTTGTCATTCAGGCATTATGGTACGTTCGTACCTCGGACCCTCGAAATGTTTAATCTCCAGAGGATTGGCGCTTATCTCATCATACCTGCGACGGTTGCGGCAGAAATCGATGGCGCTGTATATTGCGGAAATCATCGAACCCGGATTTGCCATACATTTTCCGGCTATGTCATAGCCTGTCCCGTGGTCGGGCGATGTACGGACAATGGAGAGGCCTGCCGTGTAGTTCACCCCTCCGTCAAAGGCAAGGGTCTTGAAGGGAATCAGCCCCTGATCGTGGTACATTGCAAGGACTCCGTCGAATTTTCTTTGGGCGAATGTGCCGAAGAAACCGTCGGGAGGGTATGGGCCGAATGCCAGTATTCCCTCCTCCTTGGCTGCCTCTATGGCAGGGGAAATCACGTCAATCTCCTCCGTGCCAAGAGAGCCTCCGTCTCCGGCGTGGGGATTGAGGCTGAGGAGTGCAATCTTGGGCCTGTCATAGCCGAAGTCGTGTATGAGAGATTGGTTGAACAGTCTTGCCTTACTTAGAATCAGCTCTTTTGTCAGGTTTCTGCTGATTTGGGAAAGGGGAAGATGGTTTGTCACGATGCCGATTCTGAAATCCGCGGAGCACAAGAGCATCAGTCCGTCATTGGCGCCGAATCTGTTGATGAAGAATTCGGTGTGCCCGGGGAAACCGAATCCCTGCTCGGATACGGTGTGCTTGTTGATGGGGGCGGTGACAATCGCATCGATGGCACCTTTTGCGGCATCGGCGGCGGCGGCTTCCAATGCCAGAATGGAAGCCTTGGCGCTGTCGGCGGTAGGCTGTCCGATTTCAATTGCGAGATTGTCCGGGACAGCGTTGATTATGTTTATTCTCTTCGGCCTGGCATCCTCGGCGGAGTTGATGACATTGGTTGCCATCTGATCGGTCTCCGGAACAAATTTCCGGTGTATGCCGAAAAACCGGGATGAACCATAGATGACCGGAATGCAGAGATCAAGGACTCTGGCATCCGAAAGGGCCTTGATAATCACTTCGTACCCTATACCGTTGGTGTCACCCTGAGTGATACCTAATTTTATCTTTTCTGCCATATTATAAATTTTCCGAAAGATACCAAAAAAATGGTATATTTGTAGAAACGAATTCAATTTAAGATATATAAAATATGAACAACAGCAGACGTAGTTTTATCAAGAAAAGCGCCGCGGCGGTTGCTGCCTGCACGATACTTCCCCGCGAAGTTTTCGGCAGGATGGGTGGTGACAATAACTTTATCGCCCCCAGCGACCAGCTTACGCACGGCATCATCGGAGTGGGCGGCATAGGCCGGTCGGACTCCCATTTCTACAGTGACAGCAGTTGCCGCCTTGTGGCAATGTGTGATGTCGATTCCAATCATCTCAAATCCGCATTCGAAGCGGCCAAAGAACAGTTTGGGCAGACGACAAAGACCTATTCCGACTGGAGGGAGCTGGTGCACGACCCCAACGTGGATGTAGTGCATATAGCAACTCCTCCCCACTGGCACGGCATTATGGCCTGCGAGGCTGCCAAGGCCGGAAAGGATATCTGGTGCGAGAAACCTATGACCCGTACCATAGGCGAGGGCAAGCGCGTCCTTGAAGCCGTGAAGCGCAACGGCCGCGTGTTCCGTCTGAACACCTGGTTCCGTTTCAAGGACACTTTCTACGGTCTGGGCACGACAGTCAAACCTCTCAAGAAACTGGTTGACAGTGGCCTTTTGGGATGGCCCCTGACAGTCCGCATCTCCGGCGCCACAGGCTTCGCCTGGAAATTCTTCTGGGTGGGGAAGGAGAATCTGGCTCCTCAGCCTGTTCCTGAATGTCTTGACTATGATATGTGGCTCGGCCCCGCACCCTACAAACCCTATAACGTCCACCGCACACATCAGACATTCCGCGGATACTGGGATTATGACGGCGGCGGACTGGCAGATATGGGACAGCACTACATCGACCCCGTGCAGTATATTCTCGGCAAGGATGAGACCTTCCCCGTGAAGGTGGAAATAGACGCTCCCCAGCAGCACCCTGATGCGGTGGGCACCTGGCGCAGCATCACCTATACATACGACGACGGATGCAAGATTATCCTTGAAGGCGAAGGTTACGAATCCGAAGGGAAGGTTCCCTACATCGAAGGTCCCTTAGGAAAGGTTTACAAAGGATTCGAATGCACCATTCCCAATGTGATGAACGTCATCAACGAACTGCCTGACCCCAAGATCGAGGAGACGGATTTCATCCGCGCCGTGGGCAGCCGTCACCAGTTCTCACTCGACGAGTCCAAGGGATTCCACAGCTCCACCGTGGTGAATATGGGTGTATGCGCCCTCCGTTTGGGCCGCAATCTCGAATTCGACCCCGTCAAACAGATGTTCGTTAATGACGATGCCGCCAACCTACTGATTGACCAGCCTATGCGCGGTGATTGGGCAAATTACATAAAATAAGACCGTTATGAGAAAGATATCCTACATTTTCATATCACTTGCCCTCCTGTTCTGTTTTGAGGGCCTTTGGGCACAGGACTGCACGGATTCCATATTGTTCTACGCAGGCAAGCTCCAGCCGGCAGTGGCCGCTGCAAACAGCACTTATGAATACGCAATCAGTGGAGCTGTCAATCTGGCGACAACTCCCGGAAACGAGGCGCTGCGCGGCAAGGTAAAAAGTCAGCTCGAACAGGCGATTGAAGCGGCTTCCGACAAGGATGTCCGCCAGTTCCTTGAGTCGCAGCTATATCTCTTCGGGGTGCCTCAGACTGCATCCCAGACCGTTTCTGAAAAGGAAATCGCGGCACAGGCAAAGAAACTTTCACGCAGCCGCAATTCGAACGAACGTTGCCGGTCAATCTGGCTCTATTCCGACCTCTACGGAAAAGAGAACGCCTTGCGGGTCATTGCCGCAATGTCCGACAAGGACAAGGCATACAGGATGACTGCTCTGCACAGCTATGAAAAGTATGCTGACAACCAGTTCCATTCAGCATTGACCGCTCTTTTCCCGAAATTGGGTGCGGACGCAAAGGCCGACATTCTCTATTTCCTTGGAGAGCAGGTTGCGGATTCCCAAATTGACGCGATAATTGCCGAATTTGACGGAGCCAACGCTGCCGACGCAATGGCCGCTGCCGCAAAGATCGGCGGGGAGAAAGCCCTTGCGACACTGGTTAGCCATCTTGGCGGAGCCAATGACTGTGATGCATATCTGGCTTTGAGTTCATTCAACGGGGATGTCAGAGGGGCTGTGGAAAACGCTCTCAAAACCGCGCCTGCCGCAGCCAAGCCTTCGCTCCTGAAACTTGTGGGTGAAAGGCATTGCACCGCTTCCTTCGAGGATGTCGTTGACGTTCTGCGTTCACAGGATGGAGATGCGGCCCTTGCCGCCGCAGAGGCACTCAAAGGTGTGACCATCCCTGAAGACGCAGTCCACGTGGCCCGGCTGCTGCAAACCATCAAGAACGAAAATCTGGTTGGCCCCGTATCGGATGCCCTTGTAGGCTGCTACTCCGGGACCGACGGCAATTCTGCCGCCGTCAGGATTCTGTCAGCTGTCAAGGACGCTCCCGAAAACGTGAAGGAACGTTTCTATCCCGCACTGGCATCCACCAATTCCGACCGGGCTGCCGATTATCTCCTGACCGCATTCAAGTCTGGTCACTCTGATGCCGCGTTGAAGGCACTTTCCGCCATCGATAATTTCAAGGCTGCTCCAGCTCTTCTGGAGGCCGCAGCCAAGGATGACTTGCATCTGATCCGTTACGTCGAACTCATCAGCCGCTTTGTGAAAGATGATTCAGCCAAGGCCGGAGAATATGCGACAGCCTTGAAGAGCGCAGTCTCAGCCAAAGTCAAATCCCGCATAATCGACGCTATGGCTTCCGTTCCCACCGTCGAAACCGTCGATCGCCTGGAGGCTCTTCTTGATGACCCCGCCGTGGCCTACAACGCCGCTTCCGCGCTCAAATCAGTCGTTAAGAAACTGTATGACAAAATCCCCTATAACCGCATCCGCAGCTGTTTCGAGAAGGTGGAGAAGGTATATCGGGCAACTGGGGACGCGGATGACATCTACGCAATCGACGAAATGAAAAATTTCCTTTCAGGACTGAAAAAGGAGATTTAAGAATAAACAATATTCATTGAAAAAAAGTATGAAAAAAACAATTACAATCGTTCTTTCTCTGATACTGACAGCATCTTCGGCACTCGCTGTCCCCAAGCAGCCGGTGCTCAATTCGCCCGACGGCAGGATAACTGTTTCCGTGTCAGTTGACGGAAGCATCAAATACTGTGTATCAAAAGATGGCGTGCAACTGCTCGCCCCCTCCGGGATTTCAATGACACTTTCCGACGGTACCGTCTATGGCGGTCCTCAGGCAAAACTGCAGAAGGTCTCGTTCAGGAGCATTGACAACGTAATCCCGGCAATTGCCTACAAGAAGGCGCAGGTTCCTGAAAAATATAACGAAATGACTTTGAAATTCAAGGCTTTCAGCCTAATTTTCAGAGCATACAACGATGGCGTCGCATACCGTTTCATCTCCGCTTCCAAGGTGCCTTTCACCGTGAAGGGTGAACAGGCTGATTTTACTTTCCCTCAGGACTGGAACTGCTACGTCCCCTACGTGACACAGAACGACGAAACGCTTGAAGGTCAGTTCCACAACTCTTTCGAGAACCAGTACAAGTATGAGAAGATTTCCGAGTTCGACAACACCCATCTGGCATTCCTGCCCCTATTGGTGGACGCTCCGAACGGAGTCAAGCTCTGCATCACTGAATCAGACCTTCTCCACTACCCCGGAATGTATCTCTACAAAGGTGACACCCCCTGCTCGTACAAGAGCGTCTTCGCCCCCTATCCCAAGAACAGGGTTCCCGAACCGGGCGACAGGGTAATCTCAATGTATGTTGATGGAACCGAAGATTATATCGCCAAATGCGAACCCGCCTGCAATTTCCCCTGGAGAGTTGTAGGCATAAGCAATTCCGACGGAGAACTTCTGCAGAGCGACCTTGTCTGGCTGCTCGCTTCCCCTGCGGAGGCAGGCTCTGACTTCAGTTGGGTGAAGCCCGGAAAGGTTGCCTGGGACTGGTGGAATGAATGGAATCTCTATGGAGTCGATTTCAGAGCCGGAGTCAACACTGAGACCTACAAGGCTTACGTTGATTTCGCCTCGCAGTTCGGCATCGAATACGTGATTCTGGACGAGGGATGGTCCGACGCCACAAAAGCTGATTTGAGGACCGTGATTGACGCTGTTGACCTGAAGGGCCTGATTTCCTACGCGGAGAAAAAGAATGTAGGCATCATTCTCTGGGCAGGGTTCTATCCATTCCAGAAGGATATTGAAGGCATCTGCAAGCACTATGCTGCAATGGGTGTGAAGGGCTTCAAGGTCGATTTTATGGACAGCGACGACCAGCAGATTCCCGAATTCCTCGAAAGGAGCGCGAAGGCTGCCGCTGAGAATCACCTGATGCTTGATTTCCACGGAATTTACAAGCCCACCGGATTGAGCCGCAAGTATCCCAACGTCGTCAATTACGAGGGAATCCACGGACTTGAGCAGATGAAATGGAATGCCACCGCATCTCAGGTAGATTATGACGTGACCGTTCCCTTCATCCGATTCTTCGCCGGCCCCGCCGATTACACTCAGGGAGCGATGCGCAATGCCATTGCGGACAATCTCTTCTCCGCAGGCACCGAAGCGATGAGCCCCGGCACACGCTGCCACCAGCTCGGTGAGTATGTGGTATTCTTCTCCCCTCTCAATATGCTGTGCGACAATCCTTCCAATTATCAGAGGGAACCCGAATGCACTGAATTCATCGCCGGCATCCCCACCGTATGGGACGAGACCGTAGCGCTTGAGAACAAGGTCGGACAGTATGCCTCAGTGGCACGCCGCAGCGGCAATGACTGGTTTGTCGGAGCCGTAGGCAACTGGCAGGAAAGGGATCTGACAATAGATTTGTCCTTCCTCGGCGAAGGCAACTGGCAGATCGAACTTTTCAAGGACGGCATCAATGCCGACAGAGCGGCGCGCGACTACAAGAAATGCGTTTCCACCATGCCTGCTGACCGCAAACTGACGGTCCATCTGGCCCCCGGAGGAGGATTTGCCGCAAAGATTACTAAAAAATAGAGTCTATTTTCTATTCGAAGTTGATAAGGTTGCCGGACAGATACTGGTCGTATGCAGCCATATCGACAAGACCGTGACCGGACAGGTTGAACAGGATTGTTTCAGCCTGTCCGCTTTCTTTGCACCTGTTCGCCTCTCTGATGGCAACTGCAATAGCGTGGCAGGACTCCGGAGCGGGAATGATTCCTTCGGATTTCGCAAAGAGAAGCCCGGCATCGAACGTTTCCAGCTGGGGCACGTCGGCGGCTTCCATAAGGCCGTCTTTCATCAATTGGGAGACAATTGCTCCGGCGCCGTGGTAGCGCAGGCCTCCGGCGTGGATGTTCGCGGGCTTGAAATCGTGGCCGAGTGAATACATCGGAATGAGGGGAGTATATCCGGCCTCATCGCCGAAATCGTATGTAAACTTTCCTTTGGTAAGTTTCGGGCAGGCTGACGGCTCGGCAGCTATGTACCGGGTCTTCTTCCCCTCCAGCAGGGTATGCCTCATAAACGGGAAGGCAATGCCGCTGAAGTTGGAGCCTCCGCCGAAACAGGCGATTATAACGTCCGGATAGTCGTCCGCAAGGGCCATCTGCTTTTCCGCTTCCAGCCCGATTATTGTCTGGTGAAGCGATACGTGGCTCATTGTAGAGCCGAGAGTGTATTTGCACCCCGGGGTCATTCTTGCCAGTTCCACTGCTTCTGAAATAGCGGTGCCCAGTGAACCCTGATGGTTGGGGAATGCCGTAAGGATGTCTTTCCCGGCACGGGTGGACATTGAGGGGGAGGGGGTCACCTGCGCCCCGAACACTTGCATTATATTGCGCCTGTAGGGTTTCTGCTGATAGCTGATTTTCACCTGATAGACAGCGCATTCGATCCCGAACAACTTTGCCGCGTAGGAGAGTGCGGCTCCCCATTGTCCGGCTCCCGTCTCTGTCGTGACATTGGTGACTCCTTCCTGCTTGCAGTAGTATGCCTGCGGCAGTGCGGAGTTGAGTTTGTGCGATCCGATGGGACTGACGCTCTCGTTCTTGAAGTAGATATGGGCCGGGGTGTCCAGTGCTTTTTCAAGGCCGTAGGCTCTTACTATCGGGGAAGGACGGTAGTATGTGTAATACTCCCTGACAGCTTCAGGTATATCAATCCAGGCATCGGTCATATTGAGTTCCTGTTTGGAACATTCCACGCTGAAAATCCGGCTCAGGTCCTCTACTGTCACCGGTTTTTTCGTCTCCGGGTTGAGCATCGGCTGGGGCTTGATTTTCATATCAGCCTGTATGTTGTACCACTGCGTGGGAATCTCGCTTTCAGGGAGTATAAACTTTTTCTGTTTCATATCACATTACGTTACCGCCACAAAGGTATAAAAATAGTTCTTATTTTTGCGTTATGAGTTATCCGACAGTTTTCGTTTCTCTTTTTGCCAGAAATTGTGCCGTCAGGAAGATAGATTCTGCCACTGCAAGGAGATTTCTGGAGATGCACCATCGCTACGGCTTCAGCAGGTGTGGGTATTGCTACGGCCTGTTCGTGGAGAGGCAAGGGCACGACGGCCGGTTTGCTCCCGGCGAACTGGTCGCAGTAAGTTGTTTCTCCAAGCCACGTCATCGGGAGGAGGCGGGAAGGCGTCTCTCTTCCTATGAATGGGTCCGTTACGCATCAGTCGAGGGTGTTCGTGTCAGCGGTGGGATGGGGAAGATGCTCAAGGCTTTCATAGATGAGAGGCATCCCGACGACGTTATGACGTATGCGCCACTCCAAGCGGGAACGGAAGGAGAGGTCTATGAGAAGCTGGGATTTGAAAAGGAGGGCATACGCCGGTTCGGCGAAGCATCCTCCGCCGTCTTCCGCCTGAAACTGCCGGGAATTTGAATTCGCACACCCGCAAATCATTCGCGTCTGTACGAAAAGAATTTTTGTGAGGATTGGAAAAAAATATTTACCTTTGTATTCCGATATGAAGAACATCCACTCATACGGAAATCACATAGAAAAAATCACCACAAACGGCGGCGGGACAACATTATTGTTTGTCCCTTTTTTTTGAAATAACAGATTCTCAGGTATGGAACCAGGCAGAAAGATGAAACTTGTCCTTGAAGACGGTACCCAGTTCAGCGGGGAAGGCTTCGGAGCTCACTGCGACGCAGTGGGGGAATTGATATTCAACACATCTATGGTGGGCTATCAGGAGATTCTCTCCGACCCGGCATATACCGGTCAGATAGTCGTGATGACCTATCCTCTTATGGGGCAGTACGGCATCACTGCGGAGGACAATCAGTCCAAGCTGAAAGGCCCTGCGGCCATCGTGGTCAGGGAATGCTGCCAGACTCCATCCAACTTTCGTTATATCAAAACTTTGGAGGAAGAGCTTGAGGAGCACGGGACTCCCTGCATTGCAGGACTTGATACCCGTATGTTGACAAGAATGCTACGGGACAGAGGCTCAGTCAAGGCAGCTGTGGTGGATGCCGGAACTTCTGTGGAGGATGCTCTCGGATTGATAGCAGGCAATCCTGCGGATCCTCGCCCGGTTGAGAAGGTGAGTTGCCGGAAAAGATGGTTCTCCCGTACACCCCAGCACAACTTTGACGTGGTGCTGATAGATTGCGGAGTAAAATACGGAGTGGTGGCAAATCTCAACAAAAAGGGGTGCAACGTGACGATTGTACCATACAACACTACGGTCGAGGATATTATGGCATTCAACCCTAACGGGATTCTGATAGCCGGAGGCCCCGGCGACCCCCGCAATCTGCCGGAACTCGTAGAGGTAATCAACAGGATAAAGGGGCAGATTCCCATATTCGGGATAAACATAGGCCAAGGCCTTATCGGCCTCTCTTACGGAGCTGAAGTGGAGAGGATGAAGTGCGGTTTTCATGGGGGAAGAGCTGTCCGCAACACGGACTCCGGCCGGATCTTTACAGTCGAGACCAACCACGGATATGCCTTGAAGGCCGGCTCTATCAAACGAACCCCGCTCAAGGCTTCCTACCTCGACGTATCTGTGGGAACAATTGAGGGCATCGAATGTGAAAAGGATAGGGTTAGTGCCGTGCAGTTCTATCCTGAAGGCGGCCCGGGCCCCGAAGAGACACTCTTTTTCGACGAATTTGTAATTGCAATGGAGGGATGACGCTATGCCTAAGAGAAAAGATATAAAGAAGATTATGGTTATCGGTTCCGGCCCTATAGTGATAGGCCAGGCCGCGGAGTTCGACTATGCGGGTACACAGGCCTGCCTTGCCTTGAGAGAGGAGGGATACGAGGTTGTACTGGTCAACTCTAACCCCGCAACCATAATGACGGATACCCATATCGCCGACAAGGTCTATATGGAACCCCTTGACCTTGAATATATCGCCAAGATTATCCGCTATGAGCGTCCTGACGCGATTGTCCCTGGCCTTGGAGGGCAGACAGGACTGAACCTCGCCGTAAAACTGGCCAGAAAGGGAGTCCTTGAGGAGTGTCACGTCGAGATTCTCGGCACCTCTTTCCAGAGCATCGAGCAGGCTGAGGATCGCGAGTTGTTCAAAGAACTCTGCATCAGCCTGGGCGAGCCGGTAATCCCTTCCCAGATTTGCTATACCACTGAAGAGGCTCTGAAGACGGCTACCGAAATCGGCTATCCCGTGGTTCTGCGTCCCGCCTTCACGCTTGGCGGTACAGGCGGAGGCTTCGCCTCCAATCCTGCGGAGCTTGCCGAGATGATGAGAAATGCTCTTGCCCTCTCTCCCGTGCACCAGGTACTGATAGAGAAGAGCGTCAAGGGCTACAAGGAAATCGAGTTCGAGGTGATGCGCGATGCGAACGACACCGCAATCACAATCTGCTCGATGGAAAACGTGGATCCTGTCGGAATCCATACCGGAGACTCCATCGTGGTGGCTCCCGTTCAGACACTTGCTGACAAGGAGTATGAGATGCTCCGCAAGAGTGCCCTCAAATTGATTCGTGCGTTGAAAATCGAAGGCGGCTGCAACGTGCAGTTCGCGCTGGATCCTCTCTCTTTCGACTACTATATCATCGAAGTCAACCCGAGAGTATCCCGTTCTTCCGCACTGGCCTCGAAGGCATCCGGATTCCCGATAGCCAGAGTGACTGCAAAAATCGCAGTCGGCCTGACTCTCGATGAAATCACCGTCGCCAACGCGCCCGCCTGCTGCGAGCCTTCCATCGACTATATCGTGAGCAAAATCGCGCGTTTCCCCTTCGACAAGTTCAGCGAAGCGACCAACGAACTTGGTACTCAGATGAAGGCTACTGGAGAGGTGATGAGCATAGGCCGCACCTTTGAAGAGAGTCTCCTGAAGGCAATCCGTTCTTTGGAAATCGGTGCCAGCCACATCTACAAGAAGAAATTTGAAAGCCTCAGCGACAAGGAACTCCTTCAATATATCTCCAAATTCCCGGACGACCACTTGCTGGCAATTGCCCAGCTGATACGCAACGGGGTGGATATCAGGATCATATACGATACTACCAAAATCGATATGCTCTTCCTTGAGAAGATCTGCAACATAGTTTCGATGGAGAGGGAACTGGCGGCGTCCCCATTTGACAAGGATTTGATGCTCAAGGCCAAGAGGTTGGGATTCAGCGACAAGTTCATTGGCCAGTTGTGGGGTGGAGTCCCGGAGAAGGAGATAATAGAGTGGCGCTGGTCGAAGAATATAAATCCTGTCTATAAGTTCATTGACAGCTGCGCAGCTGAACACGATGCTGACGTGCCCTATTTCTACTCAACATACGAGGAGGAGAACGAATCCGTCGTCAGCGACAGGGAGAAGATTCTGGTGCTCGGTGCCGGACCCATCAGAATCGGGCAGGGAGTGGAGTTCGACTACTCCACCGTCCACGCCATCTGGGCCATCCGCGAAGCGGGATATGAAGCCATCATTATCAACAACAACCCAGAAACAGTCTCCACCGACTATTCCATCTCGGACAAACTCTATTTCGAGCCCCTGACGGTAGAGGACGTGATGAACGTCATCAGGCTTGAGAAGCCCAAGGGGGTGATTGTCACTCTCGGAGGGCAGACGGCAATTAATCTTGCCAACCCTCTCGCCGCCTTTGACGTGCCGATTATCGGTACCCAGATTGAGGCCATCGACAATGCGGAGGACCGCAAACTGTTTGAAGCCATTATGCGCAAGACAGGTATCCCTCAGCCCCGCGCGAAAGCCGTCACGGATGTCGAGGAGGGAGTCAGGGCTGCCGCCGAAATCGGATATCCGGTGCTTGTCCGACCGTCATTCGTCCTCGGAGGACGTGCGATGATGATTGTCGGGAACGAGGATGCTCTCAGGCACTATCTTCACAACGCTGTGGAGATCAACGTGGATTCCCCCGTGCTTGTAGATAAGTACATTATGGGCAAGGAGACGGAGGTGGATGCAATCTGTGACGGCAAGGAGGTCTTCATTCCCGGAATCATGGAGCATATTGAGAGGACGGGTATCCACAGCGGAGACTCAATCAGCGTCTATCCTTCATTCTCGCTGAGTCAGAAGGTCAAGGAACGCATAATTGACTATACGCGCCGTCTCGGACTGGAAATAGGCATTGTGGGTCTGTTCAACATACAGTTTATCGTGGATGACAACGAGGACGTCTATGTCATTGAGGTCAACCCCCGTTCTTCACGTACCGTTCCATTCCTCTCCAAATCGACCGGAATCCAGATGGCGAAGATAGCCACTCTCGTGATGTTGGGCCACAGCCTCGCGGAACAGGGTATAACCACGACATATTACCCTGAGCGCAAGAGACATTATGTCAAGAGTCCTGCCTTCTCATTCGGAAAACTGAAGGGAATTGACACCTATCTCTCGCCTGAAATGAAATCGACCGGTGAGGCTATCGGTTACGATGATTCTCTGAACCGAGCCCTCTACAAGTCCCTGCAGGCTTCAGGGGTCAATGTGGTCAACTATGGGACAATCTTCGCCACCATAGCGGATGCCGACAAACCGGCGGCACTTCCTCTTATCAGACGTTTCTATGATTTGGGATTCAACATCGTTGCCACGGCGGGAACCGCCAAATACCTGAAGAATCACGGCGTCCGCACCAGAGCGCTGGGCAAAATAAATGACGGCAGCAATGACATAGTGAATGTTCTGCGCAAGGGCCATGTCAGCTACGTCATCAACACTATTGACATCAACCAGCACAGCACCCGTCTTGACGGTTACGAAATCAGACGGGCTGCGGTGGAGAACAATGTTACTCTGTTCACTGCTCTTGAGACAGTCGGCGTTCTGCTTGATGTTCTGGAGGAAATAACGCTTGGCATTTCGACTATTGATGAAGAATACAAATAGAAGATGAAGCAGGGAGAATATACGATACTGGAGAATTGCAGCATAGCCGCCGATATATGGAGGATGACACTGAAAGGGGATACTTCAGGAATCTTGCGCGGCGGACAGTTCGCCGACGTTGAGGTTGAAGGCTTTTTTCTCAGACGCCCCTTTGCGGTGACGGACTGGACTGACGACTCCCTGACGATGATATACAAGGTTGTCGGACAAGGCACTGAGGTGATGACAGGATGGACGGAAGGCCGAAGAGTCAATCTTCTGACCGGTCTTGGCAACGGCTTTGACGCAGGTGCCTGCAAAAAACGGGCTTTGGTGGTATGCGGCGGAATCGGTGCAAGTCCCACTTTCCATCTGGTGAAGGAGCTTGTCGGGGTGGGCAGGGAGGTGACGGTCATCCTCGGCTTCAACACCGTGGGAGATTTGATTTTGTTCGACGAATACCGCGGACTCGGAGTTCAGGTCCTTGTGGCGACGATGGACGGTTCGTTGGGAATCAAGGGCCTTGTCACGGACGTCATGGAGACTCTGGACAAAGAATATGATTATTTTTACTCCTGCGGCCCTAAGGTGATGATGCGGGCGGTCTGCGAGAAATTGGATATAGACGGCGAGGTGAGTCTTGAAGAGAGGATGGGTTGCGGATGCGGAATCTGCTTCGGATGCACCTGCCATACGACAAAGGGCCCCAAGCGTGTATGCGTTGAAGGTCCTGTATTCAAAAAGGAGGATGTGATATGGTGACCTCGGTGAATCTTTGCGGAGTGGAATTCAGGAACCCTGTCATCCCTTCAAGCGGAACCTTCGGCTTCGGACTTGAGGCGGCCTCCTTCTATGATATCAATTGTCTGGGTGGTATCAGTCTCAAGGGCTCCACGCTTGAAGCGCGGTTCGGAAACGAATGTCCGAGAATTGCGGATTGCACGGGAGGAATGATAAACTCGGTGGGCCTCCAGAATCCCGGTGTCGAAGTGCTGGTGAAGGAGAAGCTCCCCGCCTTGCGCAAAATTTACGACGGTGTCGTGATAGCCAATATCAGCGGCTTCAGCGTCAATGAGTTTACGGAATGTTGCCGGATTGTATCCCTCTCCCCCCTTGTGGATATAATCGAAGTTAACGTCTCCTGCCCCAACGTTCACGGGGGCGGCCTCGCTTTCGGGACTGACGCCGGCTCCGCCGTCGAGGTGACACGTGCCGTGAAGAAGGTGAGCACCAAGCCTGTTTTCATCAAGCTTAGCCCCAATGTGACAGATATAGTGTCGATTGCCAGAGCCTGCGAAGATGCGGGAGCGGACGGTCTGACTCTCATCAATACGATTCTCGGTATGAGAATTGACATCAGATGTCGCAAGCCTGTTCTTGCCAACAGGTATGGAGGCTTCAGCGGACAGGCTGTTTTCCCTATTGCCTTGAGGATGGTGAATCAGGTAAGCAAGGCCTGCTCGATTCCGATAATGGGATGCGGTGGGGTGGCGAGCGCATCCGATGTCATAGAGATGATGATGGCAGGGGCCTCGGCAGTTCAGGTGGGTGCCGAAAATCTGCGCAATCCTATGGTATGCAGCCGGATTGTCAGCGAACTGCCCTCCCTGATGCAGGAATTGAAGATAGAAAACATAAATGATATAATCGGTACAGTATGAAAGATGTGATTGTTGCTTGCGATTTCAGCAGCGCCGGAGATGTACTCTCTTTTCTGGACAAGTTTGTGGGATGCGACAGGAAACCGTTCGTGAAAATCGGGATGGAACTGTTCTATGCCGCCGGCCCTCAGATTGTCCGGGACATAAAGAGCCGCGGTCACAGGATCTTCCTTGATCTCAAACTTCACGACATTCCCAATACTGTCCGCAAGACTATGAGCGTACTTTCGGGTCTGGACGTCGATATGACAAATGTCCACGCCGGAGGTACCGTCGAAATGATGAAGGCAGCTCTGGAGGGGCTGACTCGTGCTGACGGAACCCGTCCTCTTCTGGTTGCCGTCACACAGCTTACTTCCACTTCCGAGGAGAGGATGAGGAAGGACCTTCTGATAGAGCGTCCGATAGGTGAGGTGATTGTTCATTATGCTGCAAATGCCGCCGAGGCGGGTCTGGACGGAGTCGTGTGTTCTCCGCTGGAGGCCTCGATTGTCAAGGAGAAGTGTGGAGCATCATTCCTTGCAGTAACTCCCGGTATCCGCTTTGCCGACTCCGCCGCCGATGATCAGGTTCGTATTACCACTCCGGCAAGGGCGAGGGAAATCGGTTCCGATTTCATCGTGGTTGGCCGCCCCATTACCGCCGCCGCCGACCCCGTGGCCGCTTACAACAGATGTATCAAAGAGTTTCTACAACAATAGCCTTATGGAAAAGATAATAGCCGAACAACTTTTGAGCATAGGGGCCGTATTTCTTCGTCCCGAGCAACCCTTCACCTGGGCAAGCGGAATAAAGAGTCCCATCTACTGCGACAACAGACTGGTCCTGTCCTCACCTGCCGCGCGTGACATCGTCGAGAAAGCCATTGCCGACACCGTCAAGGCAAAATTCCCCGAGGCTGAGTCTCTTATGGGTACCAGTACCGCCGGAATCGCCCACGCCGCGATTGTCGCATCCAGTCTGAACCTCCCTATGGGATATGTCCGTGGAGAGGCCAAGAGTCACGGACGTAACAACAAAATTGAGGGAAGATTGGAAAAAGGTATGAAAGTGGTTGTCATTGAGGATCTTGTTTCTACCGGAGGAAGTGCCGTGGAGGTTGTTGAGGCTTTGCGTGAAGCAGGAGCGGAAGTACTTGGTATCGTAAGCATATTTACATATGGGATGAAGAAGGGGATAGAGCGTTTTGCTGCGGCGAATGTGGTCAACTTCTCCTTGAGCAATCTTGACGCGCTTGTAGATGTTGCCGTTGAAAAGGGAATAATAGCACCGCAGTGGAAGGAACGTATCCTGCAGTTCCGGGACAACCCTTCCGATGAAAGTTGGATAAAGTAACACGCACATATATGAAACACCTGATTGACCCCACTGACATCACAAAGGAAGAGACCGATGCCATCATCGCGCTTGCGCAGGACATTATCGCCAACCATGAGAAATACCGTGAAAGTTTGAAATATCACAAACTTGCCACGCTGTTCTATGAGCCTTCAACACGCACTCGTCTCAGTTTCACTTCAGCAATGATGGAGTTGGGCGGGCAGGTGCTTGGATTTTCTGACGCAAGGAACAGCTCTGTCAGCAAGGGTGAGACAGTCGCTGACACCGTAAGGGTGGTGGAGAACTTCGTGGACATAGTGGCAATGAGGCACCCTCTGGAAGGCGCTCCCTATATCGCTTCCCAGGCCGCGCACATTCCCATTATCAATGCCGGGGACGGCTCTCACGCCCATCCTACCCAGACATTGACGGATCTGCTGACAATCAAAAGGGAAATCGGCCATATCGACGGCATCACCATAGGTTTCTGTGGAGACCTGAAATTCGGCCGCACCGTCCACTCCCTCATCAAGGCGCTTGCCCGATACGATGATATCAAAGTGGTTCTCATTGCTCCCGACGAGTTGAAACTTCCCGACTACATCAAGCACGACGTATGCGACCGTCAGGGAATAAACTACAGGGAAGTCAAAACCATAGAGGAGGTTATGGGAGAATTGGATGTCCTCTATATGACAAGGGTCCAGCAGGAGAGATTCCTCGACCTCGACGAGTTCGAGAGAGTAAAGGACAGTTTCGTCCTTGACAATGAGAAGATGGCTCTTGCAAAGGAGAAAATGTGCGTTCTGCATCCGCTTCCACGCGTCAATGAGATCAAGGCCGAGGTGGATGATGACCCTCGCGCCGCCTATTTCCGCCAGGTCGGGAACGGTAAGTTTGTCAGGATGGCTCTTATTCTCAGTCTGATAAGATGGAAAGAAGATGCCTCTCACTTTATGCCTGGACATCCCGAGTACTTTGAGGATGCATCCCTGAAGTGCCGCAACCCCAAATGCATCAGTCACAGCGAACCCGTCCGTCCTCTTTTCCATAAGTCGGATGACGGAACAGTCCGCTGCGTCTATTGCGACAGCAAGATTTGATTACTTCAGTTTCAGGAAAACCTCGATAGCCTGATACTCAGCCATGCCGAGCGAATCGTAAAGTCGTGCGGTACTCTGGGTGCGGTCTTCCGCTCTTTGCCAGAATTCGCGGGTGTCATCTCCCGGGAAAGGCATTATGTCTTTCTGTGAAAGATGGCGGTAAATCGCGTGTCTCTTCTCGATTACCTCATCGGGGGAGAGAGGAACGGCCATATCCACGCTTCCCAAGTCCCATTCCATCCATGCTCCCCGGTACAGCCAGATAGTGCATTTTTCTATGCAGGGAAGGCCCTCCTCTTTCAGTTGCTCGATGGCTTCCAGCGCGGCTTCGGTGCAGACACGGTGTGTCCCGTGAGGGTCTGCAAGGTCACCGGCCATATATATCTGGTCGGGTTCCACCTCTTTTATCAACTTTTTGATGATATCTACGTCGGCCTGAGTGCGTGGAAGTTTCAGGATTCCGCCGGATTCATAGAAGGGGAGGTTGAGAAAATGAACGTGGTCCATAGCCAGACCGAAGCTGCGGCAGGCTCCGCGCGCCTCGCTTCTTCGGATGGCCGCCTTGATTGCCAGCAATTCTTTCGGTTCTGCCGCACCGGGAACTTTGCTGTCGATGATTTTCCGGACTTTCTCACATCTGTCTTCATAGCCTAACTGTGCGGCTGCATCGATATGCTGGATTACCACATCATCGTGGACGGCCACGTTGCCGGAAGTCTCGTAGGCTACGTGTACATCGTGGCCCTGATGGACCAGTCTGATGAAGGTCCCTCCCATTGAAATCACGTCGTCGTCGGGGTGTGGCGAGAATATGAGGACTTTCTTGGGAAATGGCTTCGAGCCCACCGGCCTTGTCGGTTCATCCGCTCCCGGTTTTCCCCCCGGCCAGCCTGTTATGGTATGCTGCAGGTCGTTGAAGATGTCGATGTTGATTTTATCGTAAGGGCCGAACTGCTCGACCAGTTCACTCAGGGAATTGTCGAGATAGTCCTGAAGAGTGAGTTTGAGGATGGGCTTGCCGACTTTCTGGCAGAGCCAGATGACGGCTTTCCTGCGCATCTTGTCCGTCCATTCGCAGGGGCCGATGAGCCAGGGGGCATCCTTGCGGGTAAGGAATTCCGCTCCGGTCTTGTCGGTATAGAGTTTTACGTTGCCGTGTTTCTGGAAGAAGGATGCAGGCCATTGCGGAGTTGCAGGCTCTTCAACGATCTGGCGGATTGCGCGGCTTTTATCCTCTCCCCAGGCCATCAGGATTATCTGCTTGGCGCTCATCATAGTTCCTATGCCCATCGTCATCGCCATCCTGGGGGTGATTGAAAGGTCACCGTTGAAATTTTTTGCCTGACGCTTTCTGGATTTGTAGGGAAGCTGAATCAGTCGTGTACGGCTTGCTTGGGATGAACCGGATTCATTGAATCCCACCTGACCTCCGTCACCCACGCCTATGACAATCAGGTCAAGGTTGCTTGCCTTGTCATCGAATTCCTTGCAATAATTGTCAATTACCATAATGTCCGTCGTCCCGTCAAGGATGTGGACATTTTCAGGGTTTATGTCGATTATGTCAAGAATGTCATCGTGAAGGCGCTTGTTGCGGCTCTGGCTGTCGGTCGGCTTGGACGGATAGTATTCATCTATGGAGAATATCTCCACGTTCCTGAAACTGACTTCTCCAACAAGGAACTTTTTCCTGATAATCTGACATAGGGAAATAGGGGTCCTGCCGGTTGTTACGCCCAGTTTGAAAGGCTTGTCGCCGGTATGCGTGTTAATTGCTGAAATGATGATGTCCGCAATCTCTGCGGATGCCGCCTCGGCATCCTGATACACTTCCGTGGGTATTCTGTCGTAACTGTGAAGGATTCCGGAGGGTATCAGAGTCTCCTTGAGTCCTCCTTCTTCGGGTAAGGAAAAGTGTTTCATAACAGTAAAAAAAGCCGGTCATTCAACCGGCGGGTCATTTTTGATAACTTCCAGATACAAATTCTGACTATGCTTACAGCTCTTCGAAATTGACGTTGGAAAAATCGGAGTCAGGGCCGCTCTTGCGAATTTCCTGTACCGGGCAGTGCTTCTGAACGAACTCGACCACTTCTGCCAATCCTTCCGCGAACTTCTCGAAATCTTCCTTGTAGAGAAAAATCTTGTGTTTGTCGTAAACGTAATGGCCGTCCTGTTCGATACGGCGCTTGCTCTCAGTGATTGTCAAGTAATAGTCGTTGCCTCTTGTCGATTTGACATCGAAGAAATATGTCCTTTTTCCGGCTTTCACAGGCTTGGAATAGACATCGTCGCCACCGCGTTCCTGTACCCCTGGGTTTTCGTAGTCATCTGTGTACATAATCTCTCTTTTTTGGATTTGTTTTCACAAAGATAAATTTATTTTTTGTTTGAAAGAACTATATTTGTAAATTATTTAGTCAAAGTTGTAAAAGCCGCCTATGATATCCAGAAGACTGATAAGAATAAAGGCGTTCAAGACACTGTATGCCCGTGAGGTGTCGGGCGATGTGGATGTCCCCTCCGCAGTGAAGGAGTTTGACCATTCTTGTGAGAAAGTGAAGGAACTATACTATTTCATGCTCAACATCACCGCTTCGATAGTGGAAGAGGCCAGAAGCCAGATAGAGGCCGGTATGAGCAAGTTCCACCCGTCCGAAGAGGATTTGAACCCCAATATGAAGTTCGTGAACAACAGATTTTTCGCCCTTTTGAGCGATGATCCCAAGTTCGGTATGTTCTGCCAGAAGCACGCCCTTGTGTGGAACGAATACGACGTTTTCATCAGGAAAGTCTGCAGGTCAATTGCGGAGAAAGAGTATTTCATCAACTATATGAATTCGGGAGAGGCCTCCTTCGAAGAGGATTGTACGCTGGCTTCCTGCATTTTTCAGGATGAATTCGAAGATGACCCTGACCTTGAGCAGATTCTGGAGGAAAAATCGGTATATTGGCTGGATGATCTGGCTTACGTGCTTAATGCCATCATAGCCAACATCGAGGTGACAAAGAAGAAGAAGTTCATCGTCCATCCCTCCACCTTCACCAAGGAGGAGGACAGGGCATACGGGCAGAGACTTCTCGGGGACGCTCTTTTCAGATATGATGAATATTTCGAACTGGTGTCATCCAAACTGAACAACTGGGACACGGACAGGCTGGTGCCCACGGATGCCGCGCTGATTGTTCTCGGAATCACGGAAGCCGTCTCCTTCCCCACGATTCCCGTGAAGGTGACCATAAATGAATATGTGGAGATTGCAAAGTATTACAGCACTCCCAACAGCCGGATTTTCGTGAACGGAATTCTGGACCGTATCATTCAGGAAAAGGTGGCCACCGGTGAAATATCCAAACAGGGCAGGGGCCTTCTCCAAAACTGACAGAAATCAAATTAAAAAAATATGAAGACACTTTTTATTCTACAGGCCGCGCAGCAGGGAGGCGGTGGACTTTCGATGATTATTATGCTCGTTCTCATCTTCGTGGTGATGTGGCTCTTTATGATCCGTCCCCAGCAGAAGAAGCAGAAGGAGATGCAGAAATTCCGTGATGCTATCAAGAAAGGTGACAAAGTTGTCACCATCGGCGGTATATACGGTACTGTCTGCGAGGTCAAGGAGGGTTCAAATACAGTCCTTTTGGAAGTGGATAAGGATGTCAGACTGAAGGTCGATAAGGCATCCCTTGTCAAGGATTTCAGCGACTCCCAAGCGGCATAAATGAGACGGGACTGGGCGATATTGCTCATCTCCTTGATGCTGTCCTGCTTTTTGTGGGCATTGCATGTCCTGTCATTGGATTACTCCGCCTTTCTGCAGTACAGAGTCAGAGTGACTACGGATATGGTGGGATATTCCCCCACCGCCGTGGCCGATGAAATTTTGCTGGTAAGAGGCAAGGCCGCAGGATATTATATATTGAAAGCCAAGGGTTTTCAGGGTGGTCCGATGAATCTTGAAATAACTGTGGACAAATCGTTGCTCACTCACCGGAGTGACGATTCGTTCATATTGTCCGTCCAGACCATTCGGGAAAAAGTGATGGAGGCACTGGGCGAGCACATTGCCGTAGATTTTTTTGATACGGAAACACTTACTCTGAGGTTTGTCCGTCAGAGTTACAGGTGCGTTCCCGTGACCGTTGTCTCCAACCTGACGTTCAAGCCGCAGTATATGCAGGTCGGGGATATCCGGATAAACCCCGATTCCGTCTATGTCTATGGCTCGGAGGAGGAACTGCTTCAGATAACCGAAATAAAGACAGAACCGGTATCGTTACAAGGACTTGACGCCACTGCTAACGGGTTTGTCAATCTTGACGGGCCGAAGGGATTCAAACTGAACAAGGAGCAGGTCGGATATTCGATACAGGTCGAACGTTATGTCGAGGTTTCGGAAATACAGAAGGTGGCAGTTTTGAACGTGCCTGCGCGGAAATCGCTGGTTACCCTGCCTTCTGAGGTGCGGGTGAGTTGCCGGATACCTTTCGGTGCGAAACAGGGGGCTTTCTTCAATACCCTTTCGGTTTCAGTGGATTACAGGGATGTTGTCGAATCCCGGAATGCCAAGCTGATTCCGAAGGTGGCCAATGGGAGCAAGATTCCGATATACGAATATGAAATCATCCCTCCGGTTGTGGAGTGCATAATAGTTGACAATTGATGGAATCGGGGAAGGTCATATTGTGCACCGGTGGAATCGGCTGCGGAAAATCAGGCATAATGAAGGCTTTTGCGGCTATGGGGGTTCCGTCGTTTGATACTGACAACTGCGCCAAGAGGCTGTATGATGAGGACCTTGACATACTGGAAAGCATTGCCGACGTTGCCGGTCGGGATGTGGTGGTTTCCGGCAGGTTGGACAGGAAGGCTCTGGCCCGCAGGATATTTTCAGACCCATCCCTGCTGGAGAGAGTGGAATCAATAGTCCATCCGGCCGTGATTGACAGGTTCAGGAAATGGCAGCGGGGCTGCGGTTCACGGGTTGTCGTGATTGAATCCGCGGTGATGCTCCAGAAGCCGGCCCTGATGGACATCCCCGATTACGTGCTCTATGTGACGGCCCCGCGTGACGTTAGAATCAGAAGGGTGATGGAGAGGGACGGTGTCACTGAGGAGGAGGTGCTGCGGAGGATGGATTGCCAGGAGGATTTGAGCAGCAGAGCCGATTGTGTGATTGAAACGAATGACAGACAGATGATTCTGCCTGTATTGACAGATATAATGGAAAAACTGAAAAATGGAAAAGACAGATCTTAAGAAAATCATCTCCGTATCGGGAGAGCACGGGCTTTTCGAGTATGTGGCCCAGACCAGGAACGGTATTATCGCCCAATCACTTACTTCGGGGCAGAGAAAAGCTTTCGGGCCTTCCTCCAAGGTAAGCTCGCTTGCTGATATATCCATCTATACTGAAGATGGGGAAGTTTCAATCAAACAGGTTCTCCAGGCTATGGCCGACAAATTGTCGAAAGCCGCTGCGATGGACTCCAAGAGTTCTCCCGAGAAAATCAAGGGGTTCTTCAGGGACATCCTTCCGGCCTACGACGAGTCCCGTTTCTATGTTTCTCATATGAAGAAGGTCCTTGACTGGTACAACTGTCTCGCGCAGTTCGGCTCCCTTGAGTTCGAGGAGGACGAAAAGGAAGAGGAGGAAAACAAATAGGCTTTGAAAAGGATACAGGTCATATCTTTGGGCTGCTCCAAGAATCTGGTGGATTCGGAACGTCTGATGGCGCTCCTGCAGGGCCGTGGCTACCAACTTGCCCCGGAAAATGAGGATTTGTCATCCGGGAAGGTGGATGAAGTCATAATAAACACCTGCGGATTCATCAATGATGCGAAGGAAGAGTCCGTGCGGACAATTCTTGAAGCCGCCGATGCAAAGTCCCACGGGTACATAAGGAAGCTGTCCGTGTTCGGCTGTTTGAGCGAGAGGTACAAAGGCGAGATAGAATCCGAGATTCCCGAGGTTGATGACTGGCAGGGGGTGATGACCTTCGATTCGATTGACAGGGTCCTGACCACACCATCGCATTATGCCTATCTGAAGATTTCGGAAGGGTGTGACAGACGGTGTTCGTATTGCGCCATCCCGATGATACGCGGTCCGCACGTCAGTGTGCCGGTTGAGAATCTTGTCAGTGAGGCGGAGATGCTGGCTTCAAGAGGAGTCAGGGAATTGATATTGATAGCTCAGGATACCGCCTGGTACGGTCTGGACCTCTATGGGAAGCGCAAATTGGGCTATCTGCTGGAAAAACTTTCACAAGTCGATGGTATCGAATGGCTACGGCTGCACTACAGTTATCCTGACGGATTCCCCGAGGATGTCATAGAGATGATGGCCTCCAGTTCCAAAATCTGCAGATACCTCGATATTCCGCTGCAACACTCTGAGGATGAGGTTCTCAAGGCTATGAGGCGCTCGATTACGGCATCGCAAACCCGGAATTTCATCGAAAGGCTGCGGAGGGATATCCCCGGTGTTGTGCTCCGCACCACTTTGATGGTGGGCCATCCCGGAGAGGGGGAGAGCCAGTTCGAATCGCTTCTGGATTTTGTCCGGCAATACAAGTTCGAGAGGCTTGGTGCTTTCACCTATTCCGAGGAGGAGGGTACTTACGGTGCGGCTCATCTTAACGATGAGGCGCCTCTTGAAGTGAAGAGAGAGAGGTATGACAGGCTTATGGAGTTGCAGAGCGGCATTTCCCTTGAGTATAATGTTTCCAGAATCGGAACGGTGGAGAAGGTTCTGGTGGATGGTTATGAAGACGGTGTCCTGACGGCCCGCAGTTTCGGGGAGTCCCCCGAGGTGGATGGACAGATTCTTATCGGTGACCCCGAGTCTCTTTCGAAAGTCTCCACGGAAAGCGTTGCAGGACAATTTTTTAACGTAAAAATAGAAAGTGCCGACGAATATGATTTGTTGGCAAAAATAGTTTGAGTTATGAACGAGATTAAATCTATCGGCGTCCTTACTTCCGGCGGTGACGCCCCCGGTATGAATCCTGCCATACGTGCCGTGACAAGGGCCGCAATATGCGAGGGATGGAGAGTTTTTGGAATCTATCACGGTTGGGAGGGCTTGATACATGGTGACATCAGGGAGTTCACCACGGAGAGTGTATCCAACCTGATGCAAAGGGGAGGAACTATTCTGAAAACAGCCCGCAGTGATGCCTTCAGAACCGTTGAAGGTCGTGCTCAAGCGTATGAAACAATAAAAAAGTTCGGCATAGATGCTCTGATAGTCATAGGTGGCAACGGCTCTCTTGCCGGCGCACAGGAGCTTGCGCGTGAGCACGGTGTACCGGTCATAGGCCTGCCGGGGACTATCGACAATGATCTTTACGGCACTGACCATACCATCGGATACGACACCGCTTTGAACACCATTGTGGAATGTGTCGATAAGATTCACGATACGGCGGCATCCCACGACAGGATTTTCTTCGTTGAGGTTATGGGCCGCGATGCCGGTTTCCTTGCGCAGAACAGCGCAATAGCGGCCGGAGCGGAAGCGGCCATCATCCCCGAAGACAGTACGGACATCGACCAGCTGGCCACTTTCATCGAGCGGGGAATCAGAAAGACGAAAAACAGCTCCATTGTAATCGTCTCAGAAAAGGACGGAGGAGCGATGCATTATGCCGAGCGCGTGAAAAAGGAGTATCCGCAGTATGACGTGAGGGTCTCCATTCTGGGACATCTCCAGCGTGGAGGGAAACCGAGTGCCTACGACCGTATTCTCGCCTCAAGAATGGGCGTGGCGGCCATACAGGCTCTGAAGGAAGGACAGCGCAACGTGATGATTGCCATCAACAATGATGTTCTGGTGAATGTGCCCATAGCCAGAGCAATCAAAATCAACAAACCGATTGACAAGGAACTGATAGATGTCCTTGATATTCTTTCACATTGATAATAATTATCGAAATGGGATTGCTTGAAGGAAAAGTAGCGCTCATAACAGGAGCGGCAAGAGGCATAGGAAAGCAGATTGCCTTGACGTTCGCAGTTGAAGGAGCGGACATAGTTTTTACCGATTTGTCCATTGACGACATCGCTCTTGCCACAAAAGCAGAACTGGAAACCTGCGGAGTCAGGGTTTTGGCCATCGCATCGGACGCTTCGTCATTCGATGATGCCCACAAGGTTGTGGAAGAGGCTCTGTCCCAGTTCGGGCACATTGACATCCTTGTCAACAATGCCGGAGTCACAAAGGACGGACTGATGTTAAGGATGACAGAATCCCAGTGGGATGCTGTGCTGAACGTGAATCTCAAGAGCGCGTTTAACTTCATCCACGCGGTTTCTCCCGTGATGCTCAGGCAGAGAGGAGGTTCCATCATCAACATCAGCTCCGTCGTGGGAATTCACGGCAACGCCGGACAGTGCAATTACTCCGCATCAAAGGCCGGAATGATCGGTCTGGCCAAATCCATAGCTCAGGAACTGGGTTCACGCGGAGTCAGAGCAAATGTTGTGGCACCCGGATTCATCCTCACCAAGATGACCGAATCTATGCCAGAGGCCACTCTAAAGGCGTGGGAGGCCAAAATCCCTATGCGACGTGGAGGCCTTCCCGAGGAGATAGCCAATGTTTGCTGCTTCCTTGCCAGCGACCTTTCCTCATACGTCACCGGGCAGGTTATTCAGGTCGATGGCGGAATGGGGATGTAATCCTATCTGTTGATGTTCCGTTGTGATTTGGGCGGAGGACAGAAATGTGCCTTCGCCTTTTTCGTGCGCCTTGCAGGCTCTTTCCAGGAGATACTCCGCCAGATGAAAAAGATACCTGCCAGAATGAAGGGGATGCTCAATATCTGGCCCATATCCAGAGCCATTTCCTCTTCGAAATCCACCTGCTTCTCCTTGATGAACTCTATGAGGAACCTCATCCCGAAACATCCGATGAAGAAAAGACCGAGGAAGAATCCCTTGTATGTCTTGTCCAGAGCCTTGAGATAGACCAGCAGAAGAATGGCTCCCAGAATCAGATAGGAGAGGGCTTCGTAAAGTTGGGTAGGATGTTTTGCCACGGTTTCCCCGGCTTTTACAAAGACGAACCCCCACGGCAGGGATGTCTCGCATCCATATATCTCTGAATTGAAAAGATTGCCAAGTCTTATGAAGAAGGCGGCGAAGCAGACTGCGATGGCCAGTCTGTCAAACAGCCACAGAGTGTCAAAATCGTATGCCTTCCCATATTTGCGCGCATACCACAGCAGAGCCAGAATAACACCGATTGTCCCTCCGTGCGATGCCAGTCCTCCTTTCCATACCTGAAAAATTTCTCCGAAATGCTCCGGGGTGAAATAGTAGTCAGGCTGGTAAAAGATGCAGTGTCCCAGACGGGCTCCCACGATTGTGCCTATCAGCAGTGCATAGAGCAGGGGCTCCAGAATTTTAGTGTCCAGCCCCTCTCTTCTGAAAAACTTGATGAAAAGCCAGTAGCCGAGTGGGAATCCGGCAATGAAGAGAAATGAGTAATAGCGCAGTGCAATAGGCCCTATCTTGCAGATGACGGGGTCAACGTTCCATATTATCGACAAAAAATCCATTGTATTCCGATTCTATCTTTCGAGTCTGGAGAAGACGCTCAGGGGGAGGGCTTTGCCGGAATTGTCCCTCAGTACGAGTTCTCCGTAGTCAAGGTTTTTGAAATTTTCTCCGAATGCGCTCCTTACCAGAGTGTCGGCAAGGACTGCCGAATAGCCGTTGGAGTAGAGGTTGAGCACCATAAAACTGTCGGATGGAGCCAGAATGGCGGCACAGGCCCCGAGCAGTTCGAAGAGGCACTCATCCAGTTTCCATTTCTCTCCGTCCGGGCCGTGGCCGTATGCGGGAGGATCGAGAATCAGACCGTTGTAGAGATTCCCCCTCTTTGCCTCGCGGCGGGTGAATTTGAGCGCATCTTCGATAATCCATCTCATTCCGTCAAGGGAACTGAGTTCCATATTCCCTCTGGCCCAGGTCACGACCTGCCTGACAGAGTCGAGGTGGGTCACCTGCGCCCCGGCCTTGGCTGCAGCCAAAGATGCTGCGCCTGTATATGCAAAAAGATTCAGGACTTTGGGCGGGCAGGACAGATTTCCGGAGGAGACAATCCTGCGGACCTGACCGTGGATATAGTCCCAGTTGGGCGCCTGCTCCGGGAATACTCCGACGTGCTTGAAACTCGTCAGTCCCAGCCGGAGACGGAATCCGCAGGCGGGATAGGAGATTGTCCACTGCTCCTGCATCCTGCGGAGCATATTCCACGAACCGCTATCCTCTTTTCCGGCTTTGCCGAAACCGGCACCGGGCTTGAATTCGGTGTTCGCCCGCCTGAACCACTCCGAATCGCTCAAACTCTTTTTCCACAGAGCTTTGGGCTCAGGCCGGATTGTGACATAGTCACCAAACCGTTCCAACTTGCTGAAATCGCCCGAGTCAATCAACTCGTAGTCTTTCCACTCTTTTGAAGGCTCTTCTATTGTCATATATTGCAAATATATGCATAATTTTTGTACTTTTGTATGCTCTGAAAGTGAGATACAAAATCACCACTATATGAAAAACATTGAGACTTATGATTTTAATGGCAAGAAGGCCATTGTCCGCGTTGATTTCAACGTTCCTTTGAATGAGAAATTCGAGATTACGGATGACACCCGTATCCGTGCCGCGATTCCCACGCTGAAAAAAGTTCTGGCAGGAGGCGGTTCCCTGATTATTATGTCACATCTTGGCCGTCCCAAGGGCCCTGCTGACAAATTCTCTCTGAAACACATCATTGACAGGGTAAGCAGTTACCTCGGTGTTCCCGTACAGTTCGCTCCGGATTGCCAGAAGGCTGACGAGCAGGTGGCCGCCTTGAAATCCGGTGAGGCGCTTGTTCTGGAGAATCTCCGTTTCTATGCAGAAGAGGAAGGCAAACCCCGCGGTCTTGCAGAAGATGCAACTGACGAGGAGAAGAAGGCCGCCAAGGCCGCTGTCAAGGAGAGTCAGAAGGCTTTCGTCGCCAAGCTGGCTTCCTATGCCGACTGCTATATCAATGACGCATTCGGCACCGCTCACCGCGCTCACGCTTCAACAGCCTTGATAGCCAAGTACTTCCCGAATGACAAGATGTTCGGTTTCCTTATGAACGGTGAAATAAAGGCCATCGACAATGTCCTGAAGAACGCTCAGCATCCTTTCACCGCAATCATCGGCGGCTCCAAGGTCTCATCCAAACTTGAAGTACTCAAGAACCTCGTCACCAAGGTGGATAACCTGATTATCGGTGGTGGAATGGGTTACACCTTCATCAAGGCTCAGGGCGGTAAAATCGGCGACTCTCTCCACGAAGATGATCTCATTCCCGATGCGCTTGCCATTCTCAAGACTGCGAAGGAGAAGGGTGTCAACATATCCCTTTCCGTTGAGACCGTGATTGCCGACCAGTTCAGTAACGAAGCCAATACCAAGATAGTTCCTTCGAATGACATCCCTGACGGATGGGAGGGAATGGATGCCGGCAAAACTTCTCTGGAAAATTGGAAAAAAATCATTCTTTCATCCAAGACTATTCTCTGGAACGGTCCTGTAGGCGTATTTGAGATGCCGACTTTCGCAAAGGGTACTCTCCAGATTGCAGAGGACCTCGCTGAGGCCACTGCGGCCGGTGCCTACACTCTCGTAGGCGGTGGCGATTCAGTGGCCGCTGTTACTCAGATGGGTTATGCGGATAAGGTCAGCTATGTTTCTACAGGTGGCGGGGCAATGCTCGAAGCCATTGAGGGCAAGAATCTCCCCGGCATCGCGGCCATCCGTGAGGACTAGGAACCTTAGGCCTGACGGTCGATTGCGGCCTGGTGGAGGAGCTGGAACAGCTCTTCCACAAAAGCCGGGTCGAGACCTCTGTTTTTCGCTCCTTCGCAGACAATCTGCTGTATCTGTTCCCATCTGGGCTGCTGAAGTATTGTCAGATTGTGCTCTTTCTTGAAGGCTCCCAGATTCTCGACGACAGCCATCCGTTCAGCAATGACATCCAGCAGGTTCTCGTCGATGACGTCTATTCTCGAACGAAGTTGCTCCAGTTCCTTCTGCAGGGAACGGGACTGAGCGTAGATATCCTTTATGGAGAGGGAGAGGAGCAGTGCTGCAAGATCTTCCGGGGTGAGTTGTTGCCTGTTGTCACTCAGTGCTGTGTCCGGAGCGACGTGGGATTCCAGAAACAGACCGGCAAAACCGAGGTCAAGTGCTTTCTGAGCCACTTCCGGGATGAACTCGCGACGGCCTGTAATGTGGCTTGCGTCACCGTACATCGGGACTTCAGGCATTCTCTGCATCAATTCGATCGGCACCTGCCATTTGGGCAGATTACGGTATCTGCTTTTCTCGTAGAAGGAGAATCCACGATGGATGGCCGCGACTTTGGCGATTCCCACCGCACGGAACCGTTCGATGGCTCCCTGCCACAGATCCACGTCGGGATTGACGGGGTTCTTGACGAAGACAGTTATCTCCCCACAACCTCTTAGTGCATCGGCAATTTCCTGAGTGTCAAAAGGGTTTGTCGCGGTACGTGCACCTATCCAGACTCTTTTGAGTCCGGCTTTAAGGATGGCATCCACGTGAGAACTTTTTGCCACTTCCACCATCCCCTCCAGACTCAGTTCTGACTGTACAGTGGAGACCCAATCGACGGCCTTTTCGCCGGCACCCTCAAAGCATCCGGGACGCGTACGCGGTTTCCACGCTCCGGCACGGAACGCTTCCAGTTCGAATCCGGCACTTTCCAAATCAGCGCGACGGGAAACTATTCCACTGACCGTGTTGTGGAGCTGTTCCGGCGATTCTGCGCTGCAGGGCCCTGCGATGAGTTTTATCCTGCGCACTGGAATCCTATACTGTCATTATCTCTTTTTCCTTGGCTGCGAGAACCTCCTCAATCTTCTTTGAAAAAGAGTCGGTCTTTTTCTGCGTCTCGGCCTCGAAATCCTTCTCTGAATCCTCGGGCAGACCTTCCTTCTGCAATTTCTTCAGAAGTTCGATGGCATCCCTGCGGGCATTGCGGATACTGACCTTGGCATTCTCTCCCGCAGTGCGGGCCTTCTTGACCAGATCCTTTCTTCGCTCCTCGGTAAGGGCCGGCACATTGATGCGGATGACCTCTCCGTTGTTCTGGGGTGCGAAACCGAGGTTTGAATCGATAATCGCCTTCTCGATGGTCCGTATCAGATTCTTGTCCCAAGGCTGGATAATCATCGTCTTTGCATCGGGGGTGGTGATGCTTGACACCTGGGGAAGAGGAGTAGGTGTGCCATAGTAATCTATGGACACGGCATTGAACACTGCCGGATTGGCTTTTCCTGCGCGGTAGTTCTTCAGTTCTTCGTCAAGATGCGAAACTGCATTCTGCATCTTTACTACGGCTGCCTCTACGGTTTCTTTTCCTTTCTGTATCATATCTCTGTTTTTTTTGTTTCTATTTGGCGCTGATTGTCGTGCATATACCTGCACCGGCCACGACCTGCTCAAGATTCCCTTCCTTGCGGATGTTGAACACTATGACGGGCATATTGTTCTCCTTGCACAAGGTGAAAGCCGTGAGGTCCATCACCTTCAATTCATCGGAAAGGACCTTTTCGAAGGAGATTGCCGTGAACTTTTCGGCATTTGGATTGACGGCGGGGTCGCTGTCATATACGCCATCCACCTTGGTCCCTTTCAGCAGTGCGTCGCAACGGAGTTCGCAGGCTCTGAGAGCCGCCCCCGAATCGGTCGTGAAGAAAGGGTTTCCCGTGCCTCCAGCAACAAGGGCTATGCCTCCGCTTTCAAGATAGTCAAGAACTTCATCCCTCATATAATATCTGGCCATAGGCATCATCGGGGTGGAGGTGAACACTTCCGCCTTGACGCCGTGGCTACGCAGGGCCAGACTCAAGCCTATGCTGTTGATGACGGTGGCGAGCATACCCATCTGGTCGCCGCGGACGCGGTCGAACCCCTTGGAGGTCCCGCTCAAGCCGCGGAAAATGTTGCCGCCTCCGATAACTATGGCTATCTGAACACCTTTTTTCGCTATCCCGGCGATTTGGGCGGCGAAAGCATCGATGGCTTTTTCATCAAGCCCGACACCTGTCTCTCCGCCCAGAGTTTCACCGCTCAGTTTGAGAAGAATACGCTTGTATGACATCACTCTTGCAGGTTTAAAGATTAACAAAAGTAACTAAATATTATTTTTTTTACAACTTTAGGCGTATATTTGCAACCTGAACTGAAACAATATAACATAAAACTTATGGCAAGCATATTCAAGTCTTCAATTGGCAAGAAACTCATAATGAGTATTTCAGGCCTTTTCTTGATTCTGTTCATCACATTGCATATGTGCTTGAACCTGACCTATGTATTCGACCCGACAAGCACTGTCTTTGCAGGAGTTTGTGAATTTATGTCGCTGGGCATCATCAAGGTCATCGTTCCCGTTCTCGCAGCAGGGTTTGTAATCCACATCGCCTACGCGATGATTCTTACATTAAGTAACAGGCAGGCCCGCGGAAGCGTCAGGTATGCGGTTTCCAACAAAGCCGCCACCGATTCCTGGTCAGCCCGCAATATGTTTGTTCTCGGCCTTATCGTCCTTCTCGGCATAGCGCTGCATCTCACTGATTTCTGGGCAAATATGCAGTTGAAGGAATTTATGGGCCAGGCTCCGGATGACGTTTATGGCCTTATGGACAACACCTTTGCAAGCCCGATTGTGACTCTGCTCTATGTGGTATGGTTCGCCGCCATCTGGTTCCACCTGACTCACGGCTTTTGGAGCGCACTCCAGACAGTCGGTTGGAACAACCAGATATGGCTCAAGCGCTGGAAAGTGATTTGCGGTGCCTACGTGACTCTGATTATCGCAGGTTTCGTTTTCATTGCCATCTATGCCTGCGCGAAAGCCAACGGTCTGATAGGATAGTCTTATCTGCTCCAGTCGATCGGCTGAAGTCCCTGCTTTGTCAGAATTTCATTTGTCTTTGAGAAATGACGGCAGCCGAAGAACGCACCCCTTGCCAATGGTGAGGGGTGCGCTGCTTCAAATACATAGTGCCTGGAGAGGTCTATGAGGTCTTTCTTGCTTCTTGCAAAGTTGCCCCAGAGCAGGAATACCAGTCCGCTGCGGCTCTCGCTCAGGAGCCTGATGACAGCATCCGTGAACTCTGCCCATCCGATTCTGCTGTGAGACATCGGCTCTCCTGCACGGACGGTCAGAGCGGCGTTCAGAAGGAATACACCTTGCCTTGCCCAACCTTCAAGAGAACCGTCTTTGCCGGACAGCTCCAGTCCCAGATCGATGCCGATTTCCGTGTAAATATTCTTCAGAGACGGGGGACAGGACGTGCCGTGCGGTACGGAGAAAGACAACCCTTCCGCTTGACCTGGATTGTGATAAGGATCCTGGCCGATTATCACCACTTTGACCTTGTCGAACGGTGTCAGATTGAATGCGTTGAAAATGAGCGGTCCGGGAGGGTAAATCACCTTCCCGGCAGCCTTCTCCCTATGCAGAGCCCGCGCGAGGTTCTGGAAATAAGGCTTGTCGAATTCATCGGCCAGCACGGCTTTCCAACTGCTTTCTATTTTGACATCCATCTCCCGACAGATTTTCAGAAAACCTTGGCTATCACGTCATCGATAGTATCGACATACTCGAACGTGAGCCCTTTGATGTATATAGGTTTGATTTCCTTTATGTCTTTCTCGTTCTTCCTGCTCAATACAATTGTGGTCACACCCGCCCGCTTTGCCGCGAGAATCTTCTCCTTGATGCCGCCTACCGGAAGAACCTTCCCCCGAAGGGTGATTTCCCCCGTCATCGCGATGCCCTTCCTTACGGGTTGCTTCCTGAAGGCGGATGCAATTGCGGTCACCATCGTGATTCCGGCGGAGGGGCCGTCTTTGGGAATGGCTCCCTCGGGGACGTGGATGTGGATGTCCCGTTTAGTCAAGTCCTTTGCTGTGATTCCGGCAAGTGTGGGATGTGCCTTGATGTACTGAAGAGCAATTGTGACGGATTCTTTCATCACGTCGCCGAGATTCCCGGTCGTCGAAAGGGCGCCTTTGCCTTCGCTCAGACTGCACTCTATGAAGAGAATCTCTCCTCCTACCTGAGTCCAGGCAAGCCCTGTGACAACTCCGGGGATGCAACTGTCTTCCTGAAGGTCGTGAAAGTTTGTGGGAAGACCGAGATATTCCTTGACAACAGCAGGGGTGATTTTCTTTGGAAGTTCCTCCTCCAGAGCTATTTTTCTTGCTGTGATGCGGGCAATTCCGGCAATTTGCTTGTCAAGACCTCTGACACCGGATTCTCTGGTATATTCGTCTATTACAGTTTCGACGGCTCCCTTTCCGAAGGAGAGTTGGGACCGTTTAAGTCCGTGAGTTTCCACTTGTTTGGGAATCAGGTAGTTCTTCGCAATTGAAACTTTCTCTTCCGCCAGATATCCGGACACGTTGATCATTTCCATACGGTCCTTGAGTGCGGGATGGATGCTGCTTATGTCATTCGCCGTGGTGATGAACAGCACTTTTGACAGGTCGTAATCGACGTCCAGATAGTTGTCGTGGAAAGTTGTGTTCTGCTCCGGGTCCAGCACTTCCAGCAGCGCGGAGGAGGGGTCTCCGTGATAGTCTTCCGTGACCTTGTCAATCTCGTCGAGGACGATTACCGGGTTTGAACTGCCGCATTTCTTGATTGTCTGGATGATGCGTCCGCTCATCGCCCCTATGTAGGTCCTGCGGTGGCCCCTGATTTCCGATTCGTCGTGCAGACCTCCGAGGGAGATTCGTCCGTATTTTCGGCCGAGTGCGCCTGCAACGGATTTGCCAAGGGATGTCTTGCCCACGCCCGGAGGCCCATACAGACACAGAATAGGTGATTTCATATCCCCCTTCAATTTAAGGACGGCGAGGTATTCAATGATTCTCTCCTTGACCTTCTCCAATCCGAAATGATCGCGGTCGAGTACTTCTCTGGCGTTTTTCATATCCAGATTGTCCTCCGTCACCTCATCCCAGGGCAGGTCGAGCAGAAAATCCACATATCCGTACTGGACATTGTAGTCACCGGAATTGGGGTTGATGTGCTCCAATCTTGAGAGTTCCTTCTCGAACACTTCGGCAATCCTGTCAGGCCACTTCTTCCCCTTGGCTTTTTCCCTGAATTTGGCTATGTCTTCGCTTTCGCCGTTCATTCCGAGCTCTTCCTGTATGGTCTTGAGCTGATTGTTGAGATAGTACTCGCGCTGTTGCTGGTCAATCTCACTCTTGACCTTACGCTGGATATCATCCTTGATTTTGAGAATCTCTATCTGATGATTCAGGATTTCTATCAGTTTCAGTGCTCTGTCCTGAAGAGAGTCAATATCGAGAAGGACAACCTTCTCATTGATGTCGTCAATCTCGATGGTGGATGCTATGAAGTTGACGGTGAAGTTATAGCCTTCCACGTTCTTTATTGCAAAGCCGGCCTCGTTTGGTATGTGCGGGGAGAGTTTCACCACTGTCATTGCGGCATCCTTGAGAGAACCGATGACGGCATCCATATTCTTGTCACCTGCCGGGGGGACGATGTCGTTCCTGTAATCCACCTGAGCTACCATATAGGGAGCAGTTATATTCAGGGAACGTATGTCAAAGCGCCTGATACCTTGAATTATAGCGGTGATATTGCCGTCGGGCATCTCTATGAGCTTTATGATTTTGCCGGCAGTCCCGGTCCGGAAGATATCCTCAGGCCCGGGATTATCCATTCTCGGATCTTTCTGGGTGACACATCCAAGGATTCTGTTGACCTGATTCACTTCGTTGACAAGTTGAAGGCTTTTTTGTCTGCCAATGGTGACAGGTATTACTGTATTGGGGAACAAAATGGCATTTCTCAATGGCAGAATGGGCAGTGTGGGAGCCAGTTCTTTCTCCTTGACGTCCTGCATCGAGGCATCAATGCTCATTACCGGAATCAGATTCACGTCTGCGTCTTGCCCGCTGAAAATGTTCTCTATGATGTTTTTCATCTCTTTTTCTCTATGTGACATTTTGTCAGTTTCAAATCAGTGCATAGACTATTGTCAATAGTTGTGCCAAGAAATTTTGATAAAAAAGTGACAATAGCATTTTGATAATTAAAAAATTACATCTACTTTTGCAACCGATTGCCCCGCATGGACGGGGTTGAATGCAAAGTTATTAAACAAATTAAATATTATCATTATGACAAAGGCTGATATCATCAACGAAGTTGCCCAGAGCACTGGTGTAGAGAAAATCAAAGTTCAGAGCATTATCGAAGGCTTTATGGAAAGCGTAAAAGGTTCTCTGATTAAAGGTGAAAACGTATATCTTCGCGGTTTCGGAAGTTTCATAATCAAGACACGCGCCAAGAAGACAGCGAGAAACATCTCCAAGAACGTCACTATGGTCATCCCTGCCCACAAGATTCCCGCATTCAAGGTCTCAAAGGCTTTCGCCGAGAAGGTAAGATAATCGGAAAAATTCAAATCATTCTATATTATGCCAAACGGAAAGAAGCATAAAAGGCACAAAATGGCCACGCATAAGCGCAAGAAACGTTTACGCAAGAACAGGCATAAGAAGAAATAACCATCAGGTTATTCTTTGACAAACACATCAGTCTAAAGCAGGTTTGACCTGCTTTAGTTATGTATGGGGAGTTTGTGAAAATGGACAAGGACCTTATTATAGATGTGAAAGAATCCGAGGTGTCCATAGCACTTCTGGATGATCACAGATTGATTGAATACAGTACCGAGAGTACCACTGACAGGGGATTTTCGGTTGGTGACGTGTATATTGGCAGGGTGAAGAGACTTCTTCCCTCCCTGAATGCGGCATTTGTAGATATAGGTGATGAGAAGGACGCGTTCATCCATTATCTTGATCTGGGCTTCAACTTCACGGCCTTCGACAATTTTGTCCGGAGGATTAATGTGAACAGTGATTTTGCCTCTCTCTATCGTGACATTCCGATAGACGAAATTCTTGAAAAGGAAGGCCGTATAGAGAGGTTTCTTTCGCCCGGACAGCCTGTCATCGTCCAGATTGTAAAGGAGCCAATCTCTACGAAAGGGTCAAGGCTGTCGGCCGAGATTTCCATTGCCGGGCGCAATCTTGTCCTTCTGCCGTTTGCCGACAAGGTCAGCATCTCTCAGAAAATCTCATCGAAGGAGGAGAAGCTTCGTTTGGAAAGGTTGGTTTTCAGCATCCTTCCTAAAAATTACGGTGTAATAATCCGTACGGCTGCCGAGGGCAAACGCGCCGCGGTGCTCGATGCCGAGCTGAAATCTCTGATACGCAAATGGGAGGAATCCTGGGCGAAGATTGCAAGGAACAAGAATGTACAGTTGCTGTTCCGCGAGAACAGCCGGACTACCACAATTCTGCGGGATATGCTGAATGATTCCTTCAGCAATATCCACGTGAATGACGAGACTGTCTATAAGGAGATAGATGAATATGTCTCCCTTATTTCTCCGGAACAGGAGAAGATAGTCAAATTATATAAGGGGAGCGAGCCCATTTTCGACCATTTCGATGTGAACCGGCAGATCAAGGGCTCCTTTGGAAGGGTGGTTACCCTCAAGCAGGGAGCATACCTTGTGATTGAACACACGGAGGCGCTCCACGTGATAGATGTCAACAGCGGAATACGTGTCAAGCAGACGGAGCAGGAAGGCAACAGCGTTGAGGTGAATATCGCCGCGGCAGATGAGATTGCCCGCCAGCTCAGGCTTCGTGATATGGGAGGAATCGTGATTGTGGATTTCATCGATATGGATGATGCCGAACACAGGACATTTCTATATAAACATATGTGTGAAGTTATGGCCTCGGACAGGGCCAAACATACCATTCTGCCGCTGACTAAATTCGGGTTGATGCAGATTACACGGCAGAGAGTGCGGCCGGTTACGGAAATCGAAACCACTGAAGAGTGCCCCCTGTGCCACGGTACCGGCAAGATAGGGCCTTCCATTCTGTTCGATGAGACACTGGAGCGGGAACTCGCCCGAATTGTCAGTGAACAGGAGGTGAGAAAACTTGAATTGAGACTGAGCCCCATCTTTCACGCATATCTTACCAAGGGGCTGTTCAGCATACGGAAGAGATGGGAACGCCGGTATAAATGTTCGGTAAGGATGCTCCCGATGGGCGATTTTTCCCTTATGCAGTATGGCTGGTATGATGCTTCAGGTGCAGAAATCCCTGTGAAATGAGGAACATTATTTTTTGCAGAAAAATTATTGGCCTGAATGTTAGCCATATAACTATTATTCTGCGAAAATTATCAAAAAAAGATTTGGAGGTAAGGAAATAATAACTACCTTTGCCGTCCCCGTTCAAAACACGGAGGCCGATGCAAATCAGGGACGAAAAAAAGTTAAAAAAAATCAACTTTTTTTTGTGAATTAAAAAAATGTCCTTACATTTGCAGCCCGCTTCGGGAAGGAGCGGCAGTTCATTGAAAGAATGGAAAACGAAAAGTACAAGCAAGTACCGATTTTAACACGATTAAAATCAGAAGAGCGAAGCGT
>JAZLIS010000083.1:0-2820 GCA_045617505.1 Bacteroidales bacterium
GATGTCCATGGATATTCACCTCATCGACAAGGGCTTTGAGAATGTCGATGGTAGAGATTTCAAGCAGATCAACTTGCTTGATGATGGCTTCTCGCTGGTCGGAATACTCAGGAAGGAGATTGTCGTCGAGATATTCCTGAATGGCATTCGGCATCAGGTTGTTGAACTCGAAGCGGTAACGGATTCGTCCTGGACGTCCAAGGAGGTTGTCGTTGAGTGTCAGTTGGTTGGTGGTCAACACATAGAGCTTTCGGGCACTATTATAGACCCCATCAATGATACGAAGGAGCATATCATCAGCCTCTCCTTTCTTAACCCAACTTTTACATTTTATTCTTCTTTTTCTTGCTAATCAGCGGTTTGTATTTTTGATTTGCTTTACTGTGTTCTACAAATTTTGATTTTTCTAAACGGCATCGGTTTGTAGTTCAACATTGAGTAGATGTCGGCGGCTTTAGCGGTCGGAGTGCTGCATATCCGCATCTCGACCTTTTCACCCAGCGTGTTTGTCGCTTCTGAGGTGACCGCCTTCTGTGTACTCATTATTCTCACTATCTCCGTCCAGTACGGAGTGGGATATTCGGCTTTGGGATCAGGGTCGGCCTCCTTTCTCTTCTCATTCTCTTTCTTCATCTGGTGGCGTATGACGTTGACTATCCAGTATGAGAGAAGGCCGAGGAAGAGGTGACCGTCCGAGCGTTCATCCCTTCTGTGATATATCGGTCTGAGGTTGAGGTCTGTCTTCAACTGACGGTTAGAGCACTCGATTTCACGAATGAGATTGTAATAATCCCAAGCGGTCTTCTCATCCAGGTTCGGGACGTTTGTCCTGAGGAAGTAGGTGCCATATACCTGCTTCTCTGGTATTTGCAGCTCCCATGTCACGGATGCGGCGTTGCCGGACTTGTCGTCTTTCTCTACATCTATAGTATAATAGCGTGCGATAGACGGATACTTGCCTTCAAGTTTTCCTATGCGCTTGAGCACAGCCTCGTACTTCTTCGTACCGCTTTTCTTTGTAAGCGAGGAGAATATGGCTTTCAGACCATCCTCAAAGTGGCGGCGAAAGTTGCGGTTCATGCTTTCTTCCTTCAGTGCCTTTGCGGGAGAGTCTATCTTCAGGTAGTAGTCTTCGCCTTCAGTATGTACCTCCTGCAACTTGATTGGCTGTCCCTTACAGTCCTTGACGATGACGGTACGTGCATCTGGCTTTATCTCGTAGTCGGTGAGTGCCTTGCGCGACACGCACAGGTAGTTGTAACCTTTTTCCTTTATCAGGTCGAGGTTCTCCTGTGAGGATATTCCGGCATCAATGACGACAAGCACCTTTTCCTCAGGGTTGGCTCCCACTGGATTCTGGGCAATAAGCTTATCGACCATGTCCGGCAGGGACTTCGGGTCTGCCGTGTTACCCTCGAGTATGGCACTGTAGCGGATGAAGCCGTCTGTGTTGATGGCGAGGGCGAGGACTAGCAGCTTGCAGTCTGTGCGCTTTTCCTTTGATCGTCCGAACTGGGCCTTTTTACTGTTTTCCTTGCGTCCCTCGAAGTAGAAGTTCGTAAGGTCGAAGAGCATAATGCGGTTGGTGGGCTTGAAAAGGTCATCGGTCGTATGGCAGAGATACTTCTCTATTCTTGTTTTCTCCTCCAGGAATTTGTCTGCTACGCTGTAGATATTCCTCAGAGTCAACTTATCCTCGGAGAGTCCCATTAGTTCGCATATACCACTGTTTTCCTGCATGATACGCATTGATTTCAACTCCGACGGAGTATATATGGTGCGTGTAATGAGATGGGCTATTGCTATCGTCACGTCTTCCTCCTTCCATCCGATTGAACGAAGGAAGCCTTCGAGTTTCAGTTGTCGCACGGCTTGCAGGCAGAGCCATTCTGCACCTATGTCGCGGGCATCGGTATGTTCCAGCGTGTCAACATCTATACGTCGGCGTGCTTTTGCCTGACTCTCTTTTATTGCGTTTGGAATGATGTCAAAACTCTTCTGTTCAATCATCATTGCCCAATATTCGTCTATCTTCTCACGTACGACATCGCTATAGACTGCCATCTGGTCTTCCCACAGCTCGCGTTCTCCCTGATGTTCGTACTTATAGGTAAGACCTCGGGAGATGTCGCGTATCTCCTCTGGTTTGAGACCATGAATGAAGCCTACGTTCAGCAGGATGCGAGTGCATGCATTGCCGCTGGCGTTGCGGTAAGACTCCTTCAGGCGGTAGTACTTCTCGTCTCTGCCTGTAGCCGGGTTGTATCGTATCTGCGAAGTAAAGTTCATGCGTGCAAAGGTACGATGAAATTTTCACTTTGCTGTGTTCTACATTGCACTTTTGGACGTTTTCAGAGCCTAACTCGCTAATATTCAAACGAAACTTTTTTTTTAAAAAGTTCAAAGTGTAAAAGTTGGGCTAAAAGACCCTTCCCCCGCCTCCCCTTAAAGGGGAGGAGCTGCATTACAGCTAAGGGGCACAGTGCCTAGGGAGCCTCCGATACTATTAGGGGGTATACGGAGTAGTTCCATATTGTGAATGTGTTGGTTAAAAGACTCCCCTTGCCTGCTCTTTCGGGGATATGTGGCCCTACATTTTGCCCGTCGGCAAAAGTCCCTTCGGTCGGGTGCTGCCTGCTATGCAGCTCTACGTTTTGCCCATTGGCAAAAGTCCCTTCGGTCGGGTCCTGCCTGCTATGCAGCCCTACATTTTGCCCGTCGGCAAAAGTCCCTTCGGTCGGGTGCTGCCTGCTATGCAGCCCTACATTTTGCCCGTCGGCAAAAGTCCCTTCGGTCGGGTGCTGCCTGCTATGCAGCCCC
>JAZLIS010000084.1:0-7415 GCA_045617505.1 Bacteroidales bacterium
TCTGCGGAAGATGAAGTAATTTTGCTCATGAAGTAAAGGAAAAATGTTTTTTGTTTTCGTACCACAAAAATAACATTTAATCCTCTGATTACCAAATAATTGTGAGGATTCCTTTACTTTCTTTATGAATAATTCAGGTTAAATTTGCGATTCAAACCCAAGCACAATGAATCACACTTCAAGTCCTTAGGTTTGCACGAGTATCGAACTATTTGCATATTATGTGTATATGATGAAGTCATGTTATAAAAGGTTGATTGATATGTCTGTGTTTGTCATCACCTTGTTGGCACTGTCATCGTGTCAGGGGAGTATTTCCAGCGACGATGGCCCATTCCCGGGCGGTCCCGACGAGCCGGGTGATATGAAACAGATTTATTTCAAAGCGAGTATGGATGATTATAGTGTGAAATCGCTCCTGTTTCCGAATGAGGACGAGACCATTTTCCACTCATTATGGGAAACTGGCGACCGCATTTTTCTGCAATATACCCGCAATGGCGTGATGGGATCTACATCATCGGAAGAGTGGGATGAAGGAAACGGGTTCGCTGTTATGCTTCCGGACACAGGTCCGGCAGACTGGGCATACAACGCGCTATCCCCCGTACCGAATGAGTTTGGCGAGTACAGTTTCAGCAGTGATTGGACGGATGATCCCTTAATGTCTCCCTGCTGTCGCGAAATACTTTGCTCGGATACGGTCGAGGTGGACAAGGCCGAACCCGGCAAGGATACACAAGGGAATGACATATCCCTGCATATGCACAGGCTTACCACGGCCATCTATTTTCACGCCACTTCGAAGGAACTTGCCGGCAATAATGTCAAGTCTGTTTCAATCACGGCCAATGGCAACCAGCCTTTATGGGCGAAATCAATCGTAACCGATGTGGATGAAAGCGGAAATGCCTTCCTGAAACCGGCAGAAAATGCCACGAAGTACAATACCGTAACTTGCAATTATGTTTCCAACAAACCTGATATTGGGGATTTTACCGTGCTTTTCAATGTGCTTCCTTTCGAGTTTGAAAAACTTGCATTGGTTGTCACTCTTACGGATAACCGTTCGTTTATCATCGAATACAACGGTTCTGGAACCTATGAAGCCGGTGAAATTTACATCTTTAGGAAAGAAATCACTACGGCCGGTAACGCCATCATCAAATCTTTCTTGCAGGTGAGCCATGAGCCGTTCTCCTTCAGTGGTATCATCATATCCGGTGAGGGCAATGCCAACGAAGGATATGGAGAAGATGTGGATATTCCCGCCGAAACCAAAAGCATTTTCGGTCCGGAACTGAGCGGAAGTTTTCCTATTCGCTTTCAAGCAGGTGATAGCGTGAGAGTTTTTGACGGTATCAATTCCGCAATATTCAGGGCAAAATCCACTGCAGATGTAACGGAACTTTACAATGGAGAGATCCGGCAGTCCCTTCAACACCTGATGTTGTACCCGGCCGATGAGGAGGCTTTCGCCAGCATGGGAATGATTTACACTAAGATTCCTTCCGTCCAGAAGGCTGTTCCCGGCGGCTTTGACAAACACGCGCTTGTTTCGACGGCGCACAGCAGTTCCGGCAACATTGTTTTCCGGAATGCCACAGCGATGCTTCGCTTTTCCACAACTGGACATTGGACTAAAATGGTCCTGACAACGATTAATGACGAGCCTATTGCCGGTGAAGTGTATGTCAATGCAGAATCCGATGAGGGTGGCATCAGAAAAGTGGAAGGAGGATCCTCCAGTATCACTTTGTTGAATGAGACTGATGAGATTGGCGAGTCCTTCTATCACGTGTGCATCAAGCCACTGACTTTCGACAATCAGTCCGGATTCATCGTGGAATTCTTTGACGGTGACTTCCCGTTGGAAACCAAGAAGTATAACTTCGGAAGGATGTCCCTCAACCGTTCCGAGATAGTGGATATCGGGAAATTCGTTTTTTCAAATGGATGGCGTCCCGGAGAAGTGGCAATGAGAATACTGGATTCCGGCAACTACCTCTTTTTCGCGGACTTCAACTGCGGAGCATATTCCGTGAATGAACCCGGGAAACTTTTCACCCGCGAGGAAGCCATAGCTTTCCTTGAAGGAGCCGGGAACGGATGGCGTCTCCCCACCGCTGAAGAACTTGAGCACCTATGGGCCAATGAAGGCAACAAATATACTTGGAATTGGATATCTGATGATAATTTCAGGGGATGGACTGTCCATTATGGCTACGAAGAGCATTTCATCTGCCTTCCCGTCCCGAATGATCCGGTATATTACTGGACATCGGACATGTATACTGATGAGTATAATCTGCTTCATGCAAAAATAGTCAAATATAGCTCAACACAGACTCCGGGTAAGGGCTCCCCCGAATCAAGCTGGATTAATTACTTCCCGGGGGTCACTTCCGCAAAGCATTATGTCAGAGCTGTGAGAGAAGTTGAACCGGAAAATTGATGAAAATTATGAATAAATCATTTATTATAATTTCGATGATTGTCGCACTTGCAGGCTGTACTGACATCTCGATTTCGGAGGATGAAAAACCGGTGGATATGTCTTTCAGAGTCGGCACGGAACATACTGACGGGACGAAGACATTTCTCGCAACGGGCAATACGGTTCTTTTCTCTCCCGGTGACAGTATCGCCGTGTTTCCGGGGGGAAGCACTTCCGCCGCTTGCTTCCTGGTAGGGAATCACTGGGATGCGCAGTCTGTCGTAAATGATGTCATATATGGGCGCATATCTCAGGCGGACCGCTATTATGCCTTTTATCCGTGGACGAATTCAGTATCAATCAACACAGGGGCCCGAGAAATATACGCCAGCCTGCCGGCAGAGCAGTACAAACCTTCGATGAGTAAGACATTTGACCCTAAGGCTGCCCTCAGTGTTGGGGTGTCCGATGCGAACAACTATTTTTATATGATGAACGTAGGTTCCCTAGTCAAAGTTTCCTTCACCGACAGAATATTCGTTGACAAAATCGTGCTTACAAGTCTGCCGGGATTATCTCCTATAGGAAACCCGCTTGCCGGAGATATAGCGGTTTCCATCCCCGAGGGAGAGACCGAACCTTTATGGCGGTCGGTTGGGAGCACTTCGCCATCCGTAACGTTCCATATCGGGGAAGATGGCATAACGGTTGGAGACAAATGTTGTTTCGTCGTACTTCCCGGTATTTACGGTGGCTTGAAACTTGAGGTGTTTGTTGATGGCGAGCCAAAATACACGCTTATCCATAACAAAATAATCTCACTTGAACGCTCAAGGTCCTATTCGTTCCCTCCTATTGACCCGAATTATTCCGTAATCGATTTCGTCGAACTGGAGGAGTTGAAAGATGAATATTATGAATGGTAAAATTTTTATAATGGCGACCCTGCTTGCCGCCGCCACAGCCTGCTCCAGTGAGCAACCCTTGTACGAATCCCTGAAACAAGAAGATGGATTATATTACCTTGAAATCGGCAGCGAAGGAGGGATAACTCCTACTTTTCTTCAGGAGGAGAACACCAAAGGTGGAGATCCATATTACTCTCAACTTAATATGACTCTTGTCGGTTCGGACGGGAAGGAGTACGTTTTTGTGTATGATGGCACAAGCCATAAGCCCGAATATCAGGGGAAATGCATCTACAAGGGATCCATCCCTGATAGCCCTGACACTTACCGGGTGATTTATCCGGTACAGAATTCGGATATTTCCAGCGGAACGGACACGTCATATTTTGCTTTCCGTATTCCCGCGGAGCAAACAGCCGATGCCGCCCACCCCGATGTCTATGACCCTCGGGCACTCGTTATGACGGGGCGTTTCAAAATGGACAAGTCCACACGATCATCAGTAGTATTGACTCACAGATGTGCCATAGTCCGTTTTCGTGTGGAAGGAAATTGGCAGAAGTTCGTTTTCCGCGGTAACGACGGAGAAGTGCTCGCGGGGGATTTTTCCTACAGAAGTACCGCCACATCCGCATCGCGTGAGCCATCAGGCAAAAATTCGACAAGTGTCACCCTCTACGCAGAAGGCCACTCTCTATACAGATCATATCAGATAGTCGTCTATCCGCAGACTCTTGAAAAAGGCTTCACTCTTGAAATGTATGCCGACAAAAATTCCACTACTCCGGATAAGGTCATAAATCCTACAAAGCCTATGAATCTGAAGGAAGGAATAATAATGGATATAGGAATGGCCAATGCGCAGCCAAAGATTTATGTGCGCACCGAAGAAAGTAGTGTCAGCGGAGCAAGGTGGATGACTGACATGGAATTCTCTTGGACACAAAGTCATCGCCCGATAGCAGGACAGAAGTTCAATTTGTGCGTTTACTGTGAAAAACGTATGGACAAATTGATGGTCGATGACTGGGAACTCCCTATTACTGACGAGTATATAGAATTCAATGACGCGCATTATTTCCTATATAGAAAGGAACTGACTCTGAACGAGCCTTGTAGCAGGGAATGCGATGTCAAGTCTTCTGACGGCATAACCATACTGGGGCAGATTGCCCTGAATGTTTGCAGCAATATTCCGCAGCCGGCAGACAGGTTGCAGGAAGGTCATATTTATCTTCTATGCTCCGGTGACCAGTACGTTTCCTTCCGAACAAACAACACGACCCACAAATATGATCGTTCCAACAATGTTACACTAAACTCGACACTTGACGCAGCTTGTGCCCTGGCTATTGAAGGCGAAGTTGACAAACTGACAGGTGAGGCATGTATGTATATGGCCGGAATTAATGAGTTGGACAGCTATTCTTCAAGACTGTACCTTTCCAAACAGGACATCGTTATGGATGATACTGATGGTTCCCGGCAGCCGGTCTATCTTTGCAAAAACAAGAGATATAAGGATGTCTATGCGATATGGAAGGTCAGCGATGGAATATTCACCGGCAACGGCTATCACCTGGTTTATGACCGTGACAAACTTCATGCGAATATCAACTCCAACAATTATATTACTCTTAAAGAATTTGTAGAACAATGAGAAGATTCTTTTCAAGCATATTGCTGTTATCCATAACTATTACGACATCTTCTGCTGCCCCTGATGTTCCAAATAATGAATGGATGAGGTATATTCCTGGCGACACATACGTCTGCACAATGACCATCCCCGGAACGCACGACTCTGCCACGTATGCTCTGAATGCATTCGAGGGAATCTGGGGCAAGTGCCAGCACGTAAATCTTACGGACCAGTTCAATCGCGGCGCAAGATTCTTCGATCTCCGGCCGGGTTTATGCGGTTTCGGTTTCGCGGCAGGACCTGTTGATATCAATATATTGTGCAGGCGCCAGACTTGCAAGCACGGACCTTTTGATACAGGCGTTCATTTCAAGGATGCTCTGCTGGAACTTGTTGAACTCGTGAAAGTTCACCCATCGGAGTTCATTGTTTGTCAGGTGAGTTTTGAAGGGGATTCTGATGGTGCTTCCGATGAACAGGCCAGTTTGATGGCCGCCCACGTGACGGAAAGCATCGTAGCACGGGAAAACAGGACGCATTTTGTGGAATATAAACCGGATCTCACTCTTGATGAATGTCGAGGCAAGATTCTCATCATCAATCGTGACCCGTATTTTGCCGATAAGGATATAATACTCTCCGAGTGGATAGGAGACGAGACGCACGGAAGGTATAAGAGAAATAATTTCATAAACAAAGGACAGGTTTTCCCCGTAGGGGCATTCACCTATAATTGGAAAGAAAAAGACTGTAATTTATGCAGTGGAGACAGAAATTCAGGAATCAACCTCACCCCATTCATGGTGCAGGACATTGACCATTCTGCGAATGAATTGGAATTGAGAATGAAGACGGCGGATTTTTCATGGACGAGTCTTTACTTTATGGATCGTGATGAATATTTTACCTGGTGTTTCAACAGCATTGCTGGCTATTATCAGCCTACCGGACCTTTTATGAATTACACCCAGCATGCAGAAAAGATAAGTCCTACCATAATAAATTGGGCAAAATCTAAGGTAGAAAATTATTATAGTCAGACCATTGATCCCTGGGGTTGTACCGGAATAGTGATGATGGACTTTCTGGGAGACTATGGCGTGGAAAAATATCTCATTCAATGCAACAATCTGCAGGATGCTCCGTGCTATTGATTATCTGTTAAACCCTAAAGTTCTTACATTGGCCGATTATTTCTTCTGGATATAAAAGATTTCTTCGATGCTGTGAGTGTGCCGTTGAGCCAGTAAAGTGTATTTCTCCGTATCAGTTTCACTTATGCCTACGGCTATGGCAGAGCAGGACTCCAGACGATTTCATTGACCTATCGGATTTGCCCGCAGAGGTACCGATGTTATCAGTGAAAAGCAATTCAAACGCCCAATCGATAAGAGGGGAGGGACAACTCAGCAGGTTGCCATTGAACTGAAGGTTGAGTATGGAGAACCGGCACCGATAGTTCGGCGCGTATTTATCGTTATAAACACCGATGCTTCTGCCGGAGATATTCCCTTCAGCCTTAATCTCGATTGGGATAATCTCCGTACCAACCTGTACAACAAACTCCACCTCCGACTTGCTTTGTGAACTCCAATAACTTGGAATGTCATCAGCAATGGTAACGAGCGACTGCAATGCAGCATTCTCTGCCAGTGCTCCCTTGAACTCAACATAGTTTGATGTGGGGCTGGCAATGATGTCTGCCGGAAGTTTGGCCAGGCGACGCAGTAGTCCGGTATCACAGGCATAAATCTTGAAAGCGTCAATCTCCTGATATGCAGTCAATGGCATACCGGGCTTAGAGATATTGTAAATCTGATATATCATACCGGCATCCTTCAACCATTCCAGTGCAGCCTCGTAATCCTTTGAACGTGCTCCGGTACGGATTACCCTATACAGGAATTTGCGGTTCTCCTTTGCCAATTGAGCCGGCAATGAGTGCCATAGCAGTCGGATGCGTGTTATCTCATGTGGTTCGGCATACTTGGCAAAGTCAAGTTCATAAAGGTCCAGGATATCCTGAAGTGCCTTGTCAACACTCGCCATACCTCCACCATCAAGAAGTGCAGATGCGGCCTCAGGCATACCTCCACAAACCATAAAACGCTTGTACTCAACCTTCAGCCTGTTGAGTATTATCTCCGGCAAATGCTTGCTCCTGTCCAAGTTGTCTGCATACTCATAGAGTTTGAAATCGGCTGCACGCAGAAACTCCCGGAATGTCATAGGGTACATCCTGATGACATTCACCTTGCCCACCGGCATCTTCATATGCTTCTTCCTGACTGCAACTCCAAGCAGACTGCCTGCAGCAACGATGTGATATTCAGGAGTATTCTCGCAGAAATACTTCAAACTGTTCAGAGCTTCCTCGCACTCCTGTATTTCGTCAAAGATGATAAGCGTCTTCTCCGGCAAAAGCGGA
>JAZLIS010000085.1:0-2857 GCA_045617505.1 Bacteroidales bacterium
TGCCTGCTAATGGTAGAGGCTACACAACCGGATTGTGAAATTAAGTCCTTTCTCTGGATTCCTGGGGCCTTCTTTATCAGCTCATATGTCGAAAGAAGGGCCGGATTTAATGTCTCATTTAATGTCTCATTCGATGAGTCATTATCCGGATTCGTTAAATGCGGCGTCAGAGGAGCCTTGAATCTGATGGTGAGGCATACGAAATGTGTGACGAAATCATATTCCGGTTCCGGAAGGCCAGCTTCCTTGCAATAGGTGAATATATTCAGGATTCCACGGCCCCAGCCTTCGGCCTTGCCACCTTTGAATAATGCACCGGCTATTTTCTCGTTGATGGGCAAAGAGTGAGGGCGTTTGCGGAACTCATCAGGAGTAGTTCCCGAAGGGAAAGCCCCGGGGTTCAAGAACTCGATGCGGTCATCAAAGATGGCCACGCTTGGAGTCATTGCCTCAGACCACCAGCTACGATGTGTCAGGAGGTTCAGGCTTGCTTCCCTTATCACCTTGGTAGGAACTGTAAGCTCGTTCTTGCTGTTAAAGTCATCCTGGTCTCCAGACAAAAACATATGCTTGCGACAGAAATCCTCGATAGCTTGCAACTGCTGAAACAAATTTGCTTCTACAACAGCCTGATCCCCGAATTTATCCATTATCGTACCCTCAAAGCGTGCAAGACGCACCCTGCAATGAGAGAAGAAGCGAGCAGGGTTATTTCCGAAAAGGGCAACCGCACCATTGGTAAGAATGTCATCCGACGTAAGCACGTTGAACGGTCTCAGGCGGTCAACAGTGGTGGTTGCCAAAGCTGCTTCCGCTGGAATTCTGCCTTTGGCAATTCCTTCGTTGGTGGCATCCACGAGTGTCTTCGTATCTATGTCATCAAACGTGGCTGACGCACAGGGAATCAACTCCCAACTGAACTTTTGTGGATTGCTGAGACGAAGACGTTCCTCGAACAGCTCACGTGGCATTATTGACGTCGTGTTCTCAACCTTGTAATAGGGCCTACTGTCATATGTATATGGTGCCGAAAAGGCTGACGGCGCTGGGAACCTAATGGCAACAATGGCTACTCCTTCTCCACCTTGAACTCATACGGCGAAAACTCGCTGACCATGCCGCGGTCTTTCACCAGTTGGTCAAACTCTTCGAAGGTGTACTGTCCGATGGTGCGGCCATATTTGATTTCGCTGAATTGGCGAGCTTCTCTGTCGTAGACGAAACGGTGAGAGTCATTGTTGACCATCCAGCAGACATAATTGTATTTGGAGAATAGGTCTTCATTTTTCAGTTCTGACTTCTTATAGCGTTCGCTCTTGATTGTTCCCCAGCGCTCGCTGCTGTCGAGAAACTGCACCACAACCAGAACCCACGATTCATCCGGCTTGAAAAGAACAATCTGCGTCACGTAATCGTGGATGTATTCCTTGACACGGCTCTGGTCCGCCATTATCTCATCCATCTTGTGGAGTACCTTCTTCTCATCCTTGATTTCCAGAAGGCTGCGTTTTCTTCGCGAAAGGTCAGACATTTCATTGCGCAGGCGATTCAAGGTCACGGAGTACTCGGCAATCTTCTTCTCATATTCCTCCTTGGCTTCCTTTATCAGGGAATCAGCGTCATCATCGCTGATGGAATATTTGATGGCACGTTTCACCTGATGGGAATACAGTTCGGTGGCTTCTTTCTGGTTAGTCACATAACCTTCATAGACGCGGCTGCGCTCTGCAATCGCTGTGTCCAGTTCCTTGATTTTGCTTTCGGATTTCTTGACGAGATCATACTGGGCAAACTTCTTGATGCACAAATGGAGAACCAGTCCGTCCAACTTGGACATAAGCACACAGGGTCCGAGGATGCATTTGATGTTCACACGTCCCGAACGCGCTGCGCATTGGTAGGCTGCTCCTCGGGCTTTGGTGACGGAGCACATACGGCTGCCGCATTCTCCGCAACGCAGAAGATCCTTGAGCAGGGTCTGACGTTTTATGCCCTGATTGCGGTTGGCCATCCTCTCCGTAAAAGTCCTGCTGACCTGATAGAATTCCTCATCGGAGATGATCCGCGTCTCCGGGGTGCTTATCTCAAACTCCTCCAGCACTTTCCTGTCTGTCCTCTTGTATGCCGGAATCGGATTCGCCGGGTCAGGCTCGTGGAATTTGTGTTTCTGGATGCCTATGTAGATGGGATTCCTCAGGATTCGTCTTATTGTCGTCTCCCGCCATATCATATTCTCAAGATTCCCCCTCTTGTAAACTGTAGGCTCAAGACCCTTGTTCTTTCTCTTGCTGTTGACGGTGTTCTGCCTTGACTTGTACAGGCAGGGGACGTTCTCTGAATTCAGAGTGTCCTTGATAGTTCTGACTCTCACTCCGTGAAGGAACATATCAAAGATTCTCCTTATGACGGCAGCCTCCGTCTCATCTATCACAAGCGTGCTATTTTCAGAGATTCGGTATCCATAGGCACACAGGCCGCCTTTTGTCGTTTTTCTGTTCTTGATTGCGGAAATCTTTCCGTCTATCCCTCGGGAGGTGAACAACTCAATCTCATACTGGGACATCACTGCCAGTACCTGAATCATTATCTGTGTGCCGATGTCGTTCTTGTCCTTTACCCAAAGATTCTGCTTGTGGAAGAATGCCGGGCAGTCGTGTTCCTGGAACCATTCAAGATCCTTCAAGAGATTTGAAGGTTTCCTGTCGAGGCGGCTGAACTCGCTGAAAAGCACCTGCCGGTATTCTCCGAGTGCAATCTTGGTCTTGAGGGCGGAGAAGTTCGGTCGTTCCTCCCCGTCCTTGAATCCGCTGACGACGTCTATGAATACGTCGAGATTGCGGTTGAAATTGAGCTGATT
>JAZLIS010000086.1:0-22423 GCA_045617505.1 Bacteroidales bacterium
ATGGCCTTGTCGTATTCTGCGCCGTGGCTGAGGGTCCCACTGTTATCCTGAACATACACGCCGTAGCCCCGCTGGGCCATCACCATCTCCCAGAGACGGAGACCGGCCAGATAGGTGTCCTTGACGAGTTGCGAATGAGGCCCGCCATAGACATAAACAATCAGAGGATATTTTTTCGAAGGGTCAAACCCCAGAGGACGGATGAGACGGTAGTGATTCCGGTATTTTCCGTCGGCAGATGGAACCGTGCCGAACTCCACGCTCGCCCGGGCATACCCCTCAAGCGGGTCGCGCTTAACTTCGAGAGTGTCGAGGATTTTCCCGTCAGGACCGCAGAGGGTCATCACCCCCGGATTCCCGACCGAAGAGAAGAAATCAGTATAGCGTCCATCGCGGCCGAACGTAATCTCGTGCCAGCCATCCCCTGCCGTCAGCCTCTCCGGTTTGGAGATACGCGCTTTCGCAGCGCTTGTCCGACGGGAGATTTTCACTCGGAACAGTTGCCGCCCGGCAGGCGAATCTTCGGCGCTGACATAATACAGGTAATCTCCCTGTATGCCTTTGAACTCGATGTCGGCATCCACCTCCACAATACGGCGCACCGTCCCCGAAATGTCAGCAAGATAGAGGGACTTGAAGCCGTCGCGGTTGTCGGTCGCATAGACGAAGATATCTGTCTCTTCCGGTGAGAAGAAGCGCAGCGGTTCGTGCGGTTCAACCCAGGCTTCGTTGGATTCGCTCAGCACCGTCCCCAGGAATCGTCCGTCGAGAGCGCTGTAACGGTTGAGCCTCATATTGTGCTGCTCACGGTCAAGAACCTGCACATACAGATAAGTCTCTCCCGCCCAACTCACGTTGGTCAGGTAGCGCTCGGAGGTGAAATCATTGACGTCAATCCATACTGTGCTGTCATTCGCGGAGTCATATACCCCGAGGGCCAGCTTTTCGGAAGGCTCGCCGTTCATCGGATATCGGATGGGGAGCGATTCGCAACGGGTGATGTCGAGGAGATGGAAGAGCCTCACCGCGCTCTCGTCATTGCGGTAGAATGCGACTCGTGTCGAGGGGCATTCGGGAAAGAACAGTCCCCTGTTGCCACCGAATTCATTCCGGCTGACAGCCTCTCCGTAGGAGATTGCCCCCTCGCCGCGTTTGATGCAGGTATCACCGGCTGGCGTATGACGGAAGATGCTGCCTTCCCTGACGAAATATTCGCGGCCTGCTTCTTCCAATCCCAAAACTTTTCTTGCTCTGGTTTCGGGAGAGAAGCTGAAATTGCGAAGTTCGGCCGGTTTGAGAATCTTTCCGCCGCTGTTGGCTTCGGGCGTTGTACAGACAGGGGAAAGCCCTACGTAAAGGGCGGTGATTGCAAGAAGAATTGAATTCATGGCAGTCGGTTACGGCAATAAAGATTATTTCTGCTATTTAGAAGCTGTTTTGAAATGGTTCACGAAAATTATAATAGGTTATTTTCCAGCAGATTTTTTGATGATTCGATGTCGCAATGGGGTCGCGAGGGTTGCAAAGCAAGCATTTTGATGCCTGCGGCCCGAGCAGCAGGGCTTTAGCCCGCCGGGCGACTGAGAAGCATCGGGAAATATGCGGAAAAGAAGCATAAGAATTGAAGTTAATTATTTCAAAACAGCTTCTTATTCCTCAACAGATATTCCATTTTTCTCTACGAGTGTCTTCACTTCAATCATCGGAAGAGGGTATTTAGCAAGAGGAGTACCAGATGTTCTGGCATATACTATTCCTCTGAGGGTACTATATGCCGCACCCACAAGGGATGGAAAGATATCCGCTTTCACATTGATTCTCTGGTTTTCTTTATCTACAGCGATTGCAGTATCGAGATTTAGAACAGAGTATGTGAATACAGCATTGGCAACTAATAATTCGTTTCCTTCGTAGGAATATCGAATGCTCGGAATTACAAGAATAGTGTCTTTTGACATCTGTATTACAGTGTCAATCTTATATTGGAATTTTAATTTCTCTTCAGGAATTGAAGCGAAATCAACTCCATCAAAGTTTGGAGCGTAGTGCTCATTGTCAATTGAGACAAGTCTGAACTTTACATTAACTTTCTCTTCCATAACGTTTGTCTATTATAGTTATTGGCATGTTACCCATCTCGATTTTCTTATCGAATAGACAATGGAAGGATATATCAATGGAATAATCTCATCGAATTGAGGGTAGAAAACCTTGGCTAAATTGAAAGATTTAGGCTCAGCATATGATTCAACCTTCTCTCTTACCCGTTCAAAATCTTTCCCCAATTTGACGCGTGCTCCATCAATACTTTTAAGAAGGGACTCTTTCTCAAAAAGAGTGGAAAGTTTCTGACCTACAATGATTGTCGGCATTTCGCCATTTTCATAAAGACCGTACTGGTTGATTCCAATACCTGCGATCTTTGACATTATGTGAGCGGACAATCCATATTTTTCCCTGAGATTCTTCAACTCTGACGGAGAAGGAATGCTGTGACGCTTACGATACTGACTATATACGTCCTCCATCAGTCGATCGTCAACTTCAGCATTCGTAAAAGTTTTACCGGTATCCACGCATTCAAAATAATATGTCAAGACAGTATACTCTTCATTTCTGAATGTAAATGTCTCCTGTCTGGTTTTTTTTATGACGTTTCCGCCTGTAAATGGGCTTTTCATAACTCTGTTTTAAAAGGGAACAACATTTCAAATTTGGCAATATGGAAGGATATGCAATAGTTCGATGCACCTTCTGTCTTCGTTATATATATCTTAATGTAAATTGGTATTTTCTTCCCTTTACCTCGTTTTTTGATACCTATTCCAAACATCCATACAGATCCCTCTTCTTCATCATAATCATTTTCGTCAGGGCCTTGATAATAATCCTCCGGTCTGAGATTCAGTATGTATTGGTCTCGCTTGCTTCCAAATAGTTCCAGATTGAAAAGAGTTTGTCTGTTTTCTCCTTTATCTTCATTATATACTATGCCGAAGACTCTTGCTTTCTCTTTGAATTCGTTTAAGAAAGCCTCAACCTCTTCTTTTGTCGCTTTATTATCGGCCATAGTCGTAAATTGGTTCGCAAAGGTAAAAATAAATAAACAAACAAACAAAAATATAAACAAAAATCGAAACGGATTCGTTTTGATTATACTGGCACAAATATTATTAAATGCCGAAAAAAAATCCGCAATAATTATTAAACGTGCGCAGACGATTTGCAGAACGCCCTCTGAGATGAGGTCGGCACGAGCAGCAAACTTATATATCAAAATACTCCCGGTAGCGGTTGTAGAGGTGTCCAGCCTGAAGGTAGGCGGACTGGGGACTCATAAAATGTGAGAATTCGAAAGTGATGGCCTTGTCATATCCGCAGCGCCCGGCCGCCTCAAGTTTCATACGGAGCTTGTCGAACTTGATTGGCAGGAAATGAATGGGCATATCGCGGTCGAAAGTCTCCGCATTGGTCCAGCACTGCATCCCGTAACGGTCGGCAAGTTTCTTGTTGACGGTGAAGAACGCATCCAGTTCATCATAATCTATATGTCCGTCCTGAAAGGCGCAGGCATCGACCACGTCGTGTATTCCGTCAAAAATCTCGTTCCACTCCTCTTCGTGCTGACGGACGGAAACTCCCTTTTTCAAGTTGACGTCCATACCCATAACCGCCTTCTTGCCGTCTATTCAGGGGGAGATGAATGTCGGCAGACCGTTTGAAATATCCTTGCACATCTTCCCCATAGTATGGAAAGTCTCTATGCAGCCTTTTGTCTTTCTGGAAATCTCAGTGGAGATATACCACCCCTGAAAACTTTTGTGGTGTCCGTATGCCTTCCACACCTCCTCGATGACATATCTGTTGCTCTCCAATTCGTATGACATATCTCACGTGTCCCAGTACTTCCCGCTGTCATAGAGACCGAAATAGTATTTCATCCCGTATTTGTCCGCCAGAGTCAGAAACAGTTCCACCAGATCCACCGAAGGCATATAGCATCCCTTCTCCAACAGATACTTGCTGGGCCAGGTGATGAATTTCCGGTAGCCGCTCCTGATTTGAATCACGGTATCTATCCCTATGGCCTTCATATGGCGGAAATCCATATCCCACTCCTTCACTCCCCAGTTCTGATGCGGAATGTCGTGGGAAATCTCATCCAGAAAAGTACCCGTAATCGGAAGCCCAGCACCCCGGGGGACAATCAGAGAATCCTGCATTTTTACCGGAGAGGATTTCGTTTCCGAGGCGCGAATCCCTGCTGCGGGCGCACAGACAGCAGCCGCTGCAGTTACGGCCGCCGTCTTTATGAAATTTCTGCGTGATGATTGCATGGTATCTTACTCCCAAGAGACGGTAATTGATGAGTAAAAGGCATAACAGGAGTCATTGCGCTCAGCCAGACTCTCGACAAGAATCTCTTTGTTGCGGGCAGCAATTGCAAGAAGAATGGACTTCATGACAGTCGGGGTGAAGTGGGACCAAGCAGATTCGAACTGCTGACCTCTTGCGTGTGAAGCAAGCGCTCTAAACCGGCTGAGCTATGGTCCCGTTGCGGCTGCAAAGATATATAAAAAATAGTTCATATCAATAGCCGGGTGGAACCTCTTTTGAACGGCAAAGTCTTATCTCCTCAGAATCACCACACCGACCTCGGCGAAGTTACTGATTATTTCCGAGGATTGGTATTGCTAATTTTTGTATCTTCGAGAAGTTAAAGCTCACAACAAGCCTCAATGAAAAAAGAATTATTCTTCCTGTCAACTTTATATGCCGGCTGCATCGTACCGGCCGCCGCCGAAGCGGAGACGGCCAAGGCTCTTGACAATGACGTGCGGAACAGGCCGAATGTCATCATTATCCTTGCCGATGACCTCGGTTACGGGGACTTGCAATGCTATGGAGCACACATTGTCAGGACACCCGGCGTTGACCGGCTCGCCAAATCCGGAATCAGGTTCACGAATGCCCACGCAGTGGCGGCAAAGCCCTTTGGAAAGACGAAAACATTGCCGATTCCATCACGGTCCACGCAATTGACTTCATAAAAGCCCATAAGGACAACCCTTTCTTTATGTACTTTGCGACCAATGACATCCACGTGCCGCGGTTTCCTCACGAGAGATTCCGCGGACAGAGCGGGATGGGGCTCAGAGGCGATGCCATTGTCCAGTTCGACTGGTGTGTAGGTGAACTGATGCGGACACTTCAGGAGCAGGGCATCGCAGAGAATACGATAGTGATCCTTACCAGTGACAACGGCCCCGTGGTGGATGACGGATATGCCGACCGCGCGGAGGAGCTCCTGAATGGGCACTGCCCCACAGGTCCCTGGAGAGGAGGAAAATACAGCGCTTTCGAGGGAGGAACGGCCGTGCCCTTCATCGTAAGCTGGCCCGGAACCATCGAAGGGGGCAGGGACTCCGATGCCCTTATCTCCCATATTGACCTGTTTGCATCTCTTGCCTCACTTGTGGGAGCAACCATTCCAAAAGGAAATGGCACAGACAGCCGTAATTGTCTGGACACATTTTTGGGGAAAGACTTCACCGACAGGGAGTATGTAATTGAACAGTCAGCCTTCCACGTCCTCTCCGTCAGGACCAAAGATTGGAAATACATCGAGCCCAATGACGGTGGCAAAAGGGTCTGGGGACCTCTCATCGAGACAGGGAACGACCCCGCACCTCAGCTATACAATATGAACGAGTCTTCAGGAGAGCAGGAAAACGTCGCAAACCGTCATCCCGACATACTGTTCAAACTTATGACTTCCCTGAGGAAAGAACGGAACATCCGGCAATAGCAGATCCGAATCATTATGAGACTGGTCATCCAAAGAGTCAGCAAAGCCTCCGTCACTGTTGAGGGAAAAATCGTAGCATGCATCAGCAGGGGACTGTTCATCCTCGTGGGTGTAGAGAACGGTGACACCGAAGCCGATATGGAATGGCTGGCGGCAAAAGCTGCGGGGTTGAGAATATTCGACGACGAGGAAGGGGTGATGAACCGTAGCGTCGCAGATATTGACGGGCAGCTGCTTGCCGTATCACAGTTCACCCTGACCGCCTCCACAAAGAAAGGCAACCGCCCCTCCTATATCCGTGCGGCGGGGCACGAACTGGCCGTCCCGCTATACGACAAATTCTGCACAAGGCTCTCGGAAATTTCGGGAAGGCCTGTGCTGAAGGGCATTTTCGGAGCCGATATGAAATGTGCCATCATAAACGACGGCCCTGTGACAATAATAATAGATTCAAGAATCAGGGAATAGACAACCCGCACCGATATGAACTGCCAGCCCGGCTCAACCTGACCTTGCGGGCGCCGGGCATTTCAGTTCTGTATCCTTGGAAGCTGTTTAGTTCATATAGTCCCAGGCGGGGAGCTGTACGGGTTTGCTCTTGAGAGCCTCAAGCGCTTTGTCATCAAGATATTTCCTGTCAATCACGATGCGGAACAGGTAGGCGTCGAGCCATTCGTCGGTAAGGAAGATATAGCCGTCCTTGCCTGACTGCTTGCCCCAGCTGTTCTCGAATTTCCATTTGACGGGAACGTCATTTTCGTCAGTATCGCAGGCCACAAGAAGCATTGCGTGTGACGAACCGCTCTGGCGGGTGAGAATGCGCGCCTTCTTGTCCATATTGAGCTGTATGCCGAAAAGCGACTGATAGTCGAAGTTGCCCAGATCCAGAATGCCCTTGTCCCGCAGGAGGAACTTGCCCACGTCGCAGGAGATATACATCGGGTCGTCATCCTTGATGGACTGGAGCGCCATCCTCTTGATGTCGGCCATCGGGAGATTGAGATAAACCCAATTGAACCCCTCATAGACGTTGCGATAGTTTGCGATGTCATATACTTTGTAATATTCGCGAGTGGGGTCGTTCATTACCATAATCTGGTTGGTATAGTCAAATACCTCGGGGACAATGGACTTGTAGAACTCTTTCGGAGTGCTCTTGAGAGTGCAGACCTTCCCGGATGCATCCGTGTATCTCCAGGTGAACTCAACCGGCGGCTCTCCCAGACAAAGTGCGAGAATGCGGTAAATCTCCTTCAATATCTCAATCTTCTGCCCGCGGACAGCCTTGAGGGAAGCCCCTCCGTTCTTCATTTCCCGCAACTCCCATCCTCCGGCACGGAGTCTCTCGCTGAGTACGCCGCGCATCTGGGCGGTAGCGTCGGAATGCTCCGTCTCGGGCATCACTTCAGCAGGCACTACACCGTACTTCTGAGCCACGTCGATGAAAAGATTCCAGACACCTCCGTCTCCTATCGGGGATTTGAAATAGGTCTCGACCTCTCTGTCGGTCATCGGCTTGTCTGCCGTCGCAATGGCATTCTCAAGAAACAGATTGGACTTCTCGAAAAGATCCCAAAACGAGTCGAAATTGTGCGAAAAGGCGAAACTTCTCAGGTTGTTCTTCTCCATCACCGTCGGTCGCAGATCGTTGAGCGAAGCGAAGAGCCAGCAACGGCCGGAACTCTTCTGATTGGTTATGCCCTTTACTGACGTGGTGTATTTGAAATACCCGTCCAACTGTCCGTCGCCACGGATATTTTTGGCCAGAGAGGCGATGTCCTTGTGGCCTGTCAGAATGTTCTGCAGGGCGACGGTTGAAGGGTCTTTTACGAAACTCGACTGTATTTCAGAGAGTTCTGCTTCGCCAATGCTCTGAGCGTAGGCGAGTGTTCCTGCTGCGAGGAAAACGATGGTTAAAAAATGCTTTTTCATATCCCAAAGATAATGAGATTTTTTAGACAATCATAATATCACGAGATAAATGATTTACCGGGTTATCTTGCTCAATGAAGTTATTTTGGGCAGGATAATCACCTTGATACGGCCACCCCGACAAAGGAATCCGCACATCCGTAATAGAGATACCAGCTGCCTTTGTATCTTACCAGACCTTCGCAGAACACGGTCCCATCGACATACTGACCTGTCTTTTCGAATTCTGCCTCAGGCACGAAGAAAGGCTCGTCCGTACGTGCAATCACCCGCAAGGGATTCTTCGGATCGAAAAGGGCCTGACCGCCGCAATATGCCCCTGTCTCCTCGCTCTTTCCATTATAAATCAAGACTATTCCGTCTTCAGTGTGGACAGCGGGAGGACCGCATTCCGTAAGGGCGCTGTCGAACCGGCCTTCCCGGGGCTCCATTATCCTCAACAGGTTCCCGTCTCTGCCAAGCATAGGAGTCCAGTGGATAAGGTCTTCAGAAACTGCTGGATTGACAAAATTCTCTCCCCAATACATCAGATACCTGCCATCTATTTTTTCTATGACCAGTTCATCATTCGCATCAAGTTTCGTCACAATGGAGGCCGACTTGCAAGGCATATCGGCAAAACGGCCGTCATAAGCGTCTCTGAACGCAAAACCGTGCTTGTCCCAATGCACAAGGTCACGCGAAGTCGCCACGCATAAGCGCGGAGTGTCACGATTCCACGAAGTATAAGTCATAACATACAGGCCATCCTCCGTACGTGCCACCCTCGGGTCCTCGCATCCGCCCGGCCATTCAAGCTCTTTCTGTCCATCATCCGCAGGGAAAAGAACCGGCTCGGAGGCAATCGACATATTCACGCCATCAACAGTTTCTGCATATCCTATCCTTGACGTACGGGAGCCGATACCTGTAGCGCTGTTGTCCTCGCTCCTGAAGAGAACGACAATCTTGCCCTCCTTGAGTGTTGCGGCAGGATTGAAAGTATCACTCTCCTGCCATCTGACCATTTCGCGGCGCATAGGGCAAAAGAAAGTTTTTGTAGTGTCCGGCTTTATAACGGCATTCTCTGCGAGCCGCTCGAAAGGCCCGATAACCCAATCCGGACTTACGGATGAACAGGATATCAGCAAAAACAAGAGACTGACAATTGAAAATTGGCGCTTCATAACATTTTGGTTGTTTTGTATGACAAAAATAGTTTAATTTACGGTATTTTCAAGACTTCAGGAAGAAGAAACAGAGTCGCGGGTGTTCAATTTTCAAAACAGATTCGTAAATTTGAGGGTGATGAAAACGGAATATATTCAGGAGAGGGGCAAACTTGCCCGGGACTATTTTCTGAAGGGATACAACTGCTGCCAGTCGGTAGTGCTTGCCTTTTCGGACGTTATGGGTATTGATGAGGAGACGGCAGCCCGCATCGCCACCGGTTTCGGAGGCGGGATGGGGAGGATGCGCGAAGTCTGCGGCACTGTCAGCGGTATGACGATGATTGCCGGAGCAATATCTCCCGCATCCCCAGAAGACAATGTGGCCAGAAAGGCCAATTATGCTCTGGTGCAGTATTTTGCCGGAAAGTTCAGGGAACAGGTAGGAAGCATAATCTGTCGGGAACTTCTCGGTCTGTCGGAAAGCGGTCCGTCCGACCCGGCTCCGGCCCTCCGGACGGGTGAATATTATCGGAAACGTCCCTGTGCCGATATGGTGGCGCTGGCCGCTGAAATTGTAGCTGAATATATTGAAGGGAAAAAAGGTCTCTAGAACAAACCGTAAAGCCGTGCGTCAAGTTTGTCGGTGATTGATGCGAAATCTTCCTGATTGTGCTCGAAATCCAGCCGGTCGGCTTCGATTGTCAGAACCTCACCGGGGTACTGTTCCTTTATGAACCTTTCGTATCTGTCGTTCAGCCCGGCAAGATATTCCAGACTGATGCTTTGCTCATAGTCCCTGCCCCGTTTCTGAATTTGTCCGACCAAATGCGAAAGAGAGCATCGGAGGTATATCAGCAGGTCGGGGATCTTGATGGAGTGCATCATCACGCCGAACAAGTCCATATATGCGTCGTAATCCCGTTTTGACAGATTACCCAAAGCATAGTTGTTAGCCACGAAGATATAGACCCCTTCGAAAATGGTCCGGTCCTGAATGACAGTGCCTTCGCATTGGGAGATAGCGATTGTGTCCTTCAGCCGCTGGGTCAGGAAATAGACCTCCAGATTGAAGGACCAGCGGGGAATATCCTTGTAGAAATCCTCCAGATAAGGATTATATGTCACCGCCTCGTATCTGGGAGTCCACCCGTAATGCCGGGAAAGCATCCCCGTGAGAGTGGTCTTGCCGCTGCCTATGTTGCCTGCTACGCCTATGTGCATAATGGAAATTTTGTGCAAAGTTAGCAAAAAGAAACGTGATGAAGCCGAAGATTGATTCCAATATTTTTTGTACCTTTGCAAGGTAAATTGGTTTATTTTATGGACTATAACACTACGAGAGAGAAATTGATTCTGCCTGAATACGGAAGGAACGTGCAGAAGATGATCCAGCAGGTCAAGGAGATCAAGGACAGGAAGAAGAGAAGCGAACAGGCCGCTGCAGTCGTGCAGACTATGGGGATTCTCAATCCGCAGATACGTGAACTGAACGATTTCAAACACAAACTGTGGGATCACGCTTATGTAGTGGCCGGGTTTGACCTCGACATAGACGCCCCATTCCCAGCCCCCACGAAACAGCAGTTCGATGCGAGGCCGGAAAAGCTGCCATTGGCTTCCAAACCGCCCAAGGCCGCCTGCTATGGCCGTAATATAGAGAATATGATAGCTCTCATTGCGGACAGGGAGGAGGATGAAGAGAAAAAGGAGATGATACGAAGATTGGCGCTCTATATGCGTCAGCAGTATCTGATATGGAACAAGGACAACGTGGCAGAGGAGACGATTTTCGCCGATATAGAAAAATTGTCCGATGGTAAACTGAAAGTGCCCGCCGACGTGCATCTTGGCGCAATCTCCCACAACGAGGTCTTCTCCCGTCCCGGTATGAGCTTCAAGAACCAGAATCGCGGCAACTTCAAGCGCAACAGGAACCGAAAGAAATAATGGCACAGGAAGGATATGTCCCGGACCCCTAAAAAAAAGAAAAACCCAAAAAAACAGACAAATCCTGAGACCGGCAACTGGATGCTGGTCCTGAGGGTGGCGCTGGGGATATTCTTCGCATTTCTCACTCTTTATACAGTATATGCCCTTCTCTCCCTTTTCTTCACCTGGGACAAGGACCAGAGTCTGGTATTCAATCCGGATTTCCTCTCAAATGAGGTGACCGCCGCCAATGCCGCCGGCAAGCTGGGATGGAAATGGGCCGATTTCCTTTTTTCTGAAATTTTCGGGGTGGGAGCGTTCATTCTCCCCGTATTCTTCGGAGCCGTTTCGGTATTCTGCTTCAGAATCAAGAGAGTCAATCTTCTACGGATTTTCACCGTCACAATACTTGGAGCCATAATCTGTTCGGTAATAGCGGATTATATCTTTACCACATTAAACATTAGCCCTTTGCTCGGGGTGGGTGCGGGAGGCTCCTATGGTCATTATGCGGACGCTTTCGTATGCGGGATGATTGGGACGATGGGGGCTGGTCTGTCATATCTTCTGGTGGTATTTCTTTATGCCTGCCTGATAACCCCCAAGGTAGCCGGATGGATAGATGATGCCATGTATGGGGTTTCCCACAGGAAAAAGTCTCTGCCTGAAGAGACTTTGCCCGAACTTCCGGCGGATGAAGAGATGCCGGTCGATGCCGTGCAGGAGGTCGAACTTGAGATAGAGGATTTCCCGGAGCACACACCTTCCACCGATGAAGAGCCTGCCGGAAATCCGGATGAGGTTCTGCTTACAATCGAAGAGGGTTCAACGGTGGATACCCTTTCCGATGACCAGTGGAAGAATCTCTATGACCCGAGACTTGATCTGGCCTCATTCAAGACCCCACCGATGTCAATACTGAATGATTATCAGGACAAGATTTTCACCGTCTCCCGCGAGGAGCTTGAACGCAACAAGCAGAGAATCGTCAATGCCCTTGCGAGTTACAAGATAAAGGTAATCTCAATCTCCGCGAAGATGGGCCCCACCGTCACTCTCTACAAGATACATCTTGCAGACGGCGTCAAAGTGGCCCAGGTCCGCAATCTCGAGGAGGATATAGCCATCTCACTGGGGGCAAAGGGAGTGCGAGTTGTTACACTGCTTGATTCCGTCGGCATTGAGGTGGCGAACGAGCGTCCCAGCGTTGTGGCCTTCAAGTCCATCCTCAATACCCAGCAGTTCCGCAACCTCAAGATGGAACTGCCTCTCGCCCTCGGTGTCACCGTCACTAACGAGCCATTCTTCATTGACCTCGCAAAGATGCCCCACCTGCTTGTGGCCGGTGCTACCGGTATGGGTAAATCCGTAGGACTCAACGTTATTCTGGCATCCCTCCTCTTCACCAAGCATCCCGCTGAAATGAAGCTTGTTCTGGTCGATCCCAAGAAGGTGGAACTCTCTCTCTACGAAAAGCTGGACAAACACTATCTTGCAATGCTTCCTGACGGGGACGAAGCCATAATAACCGACACTAAAAAGGTTGTCAATACGCTCAAGTCCCTCTGCATTGAGATGGAGGACAGATATGCGCTGCTCAAGACCGCAGGAGTGCGCCAGATAAAGGAGTATAACGAAAAATTCCTGCAAAGGAGACTGAACCCCAACAAGGGGCACAAGTTCCTGCCCTACATAGTGGTTGCAATCGATGAGTTTGCGGATTTGCTGATGACGGCGGGGCGCGAAATCGAGGAGCCTATCGCAAGGCTGGCCCAGAAGGCGCGTGCTGTAGGCATCCATCTTGTCATCGCCACCCAGCGTCCTTCCACCAATATCATCACCGGTACAATCAAGGCGAACTTCAACTCCCGCATAGCCTTCAAGGTGAGCAGCAGCGTCGATTCGAAGGTTATCATCGACGCAGCCGGCGCAAACCGCCTCATAGGTCGCGGAGATATGCTTGTGTCATATCCGGGAGCAGACCTGACCCGTGTACAGTGCGCTCTGATAGACACACCTGAAATTGAGGCGATGGTCAAGTTCATAAGCGACCAGACCGGCTACGACTGCGTCTTCCCGTTGCCTGAATATGTGGATGAAAACGACGCGGAAGCCAACGACTCGATTGACCTGCGCCGCCGCGACCAGTTGTTCGAGGAGTGCGCAAAGATGGTGGTCCAGTTCCAGCAAGGCTCCACCTCGATGATTCAGCGCAAGCTCGGCATCGGCTATGCAAGAGCCGGGCGTATAATGGACCAGCTTGAAGCAGCCGGTATCGTCAGCCCTCAGGAGGGCAGCAAGGCACGGAATGTGCTTATCACCGATTTCGATTCTCTGGACCGTATTCTGGAGTCTCTGAATCATATCCAGGGTTAAAATCAGAGAATCTGCTTTGAAGATGAAAAGATTTCTTTTGGCAGCAGTGACGATTCTGTCTCTTTCCACGGTTTGCATGGCACAGAACAGGTTTAGCTGTAATTTCAAGGTGACTGTCGCTTCCTCCGGCGAGCTTGTGGTTTCGGGTAAGGCTTTCGTTCAGGACAGCTGCTACAGGTTTGAAAGCCCGGGAGGAGCCCTCTATTGCAACGGCAAGGACAGATGGCTTCACGATGTTGCTAATCATGAACTTGTTATCCAGAAAAACGATTTGTCAATGATTGCGGGGATTGACCTGAGCCTTCTCAAAGATGAGTCCTGCACTTTCGACTATTCTTCATTCAAGATAGAACTCTCAGCCATCAAGCCTGCAATCAAGCCCTGGCCGGCCGAATTCTTTATCATTGACCCCGACTCCTTCGACGCTGACACCATCATCACGGATTTGAGATAATCCCTCCGTATGAGTGAAGCGGGATTATAAGCATGGCATAGAATATGATTCAGGAGGGCGGAACAACAGTAATGGAAATAATGAAAGCAAGGATTCTTTATGTGGCCGCCATTCTGGGAATGGCTGTTTCATTCGGGGCAACAGCCCAGACAACAGGCGAAAAATTCAACAGTTACATAGAAGTTACCGGCTATGCCGAACAGGAAGTGGCTCCCGATGTCTTCTATATGAAAATCGTCATCGATGAGATGGACAGCAAAGGGAAAACATCTCTGGAAACCCAGCAGAAAAATATGACATCCGCACTCCAGTCCCTCGGAATCGACACCGACAGCCAGCTCAAGCGCCTTTCCCTCTCAAGTTCTTACTACAAAAGAAAAACCAACATTGCTTCAGGAACATACCAACTCAAACTCAACCGGGCGGAGGATGTCTCCAGAGTCTGGAACGCACTTGACAACCTTAGCCTCTCCGATGTCGCCTTCACGAAGGCCGAATTCAGCGGTATTGACAGCCTTCGCAACGAAGTCCGCTGCCGCGCGGTCAGAAACGCAAGAGAAGAGGCGGAATCGATGGCCGGTGCAGTCGGACAGAGTATCGGAAAATGTTTCTATATGTATGTGGGACAGAGCGGAAATGCCGTTCTATACGCCCAGCCGAGAATGACGAAATCTGTAATGCTGGATGCGGCCAATGGATTGGGGATCAGCGAAGAAGAGAGCATCGAATTCAACAGTATCAAGGTCTCGGCCAACGTCAACGCAAAATTCGTTCTTGAATAATCTCCGGATTGTTGTAACTTTGCGCTCTCGTAATCCACCATTTGACTTGATATGAAAAAGATTGCTGCTCTTCTCGCCTTCTGCGCGATTGTTTTGGTCTGCGGCTGTGAAAAACTCGAAGACCGCACTGGAAATGTAGGATACAACTACTACACACAGGTTGAAGAGGAAGGCAGCGAAGCGGACGCTCAGTTTGTAACCGATGTCTATACGGAGCAATTCAATTTGCTGGACAATGCCGAAGTCAAGGATGGATATGTTTATATAAACGGCCGTTATGGGGATCTTGACAAGATGATTCTGGATGCCTGCCGCAAGGCGGACGAACAAATCACCGCACTGGGCTTCAAGCCTGAGAAAAAATGCACCTTCACCGTGAATGCAATCTACACTATGGAGGTGGTGGCCAATTTCTACGTCAGGACCTATTGACCCCTGTCCTATCTCAACTTATTGGTTTCAAAATGTTTGCGGGCCTTCAAAAAATATTGGGCCAAGCCCGCGGCATTGACTGCAAAAGCAGCCCAGAATGCGCTGTGATAGCCAAGTCTCTCTGCCAGCAGTCCACCGAAAAGAATACCCAGGCCGAACCCTGCATCCCACGCCGTAAGAATTGAGGAATTTGCGGTTCCCCTCTGACTGTTCGGAGCCAGATTGATGAACATATTCAGGAAAGCCGGATACATATGACCGTTCCCCAGACCGATTATCAGAGCCGCCCCGTAATATCCGATGGGGGTATGTACGGCGGCGAAGAGCAGATATCCGAAGATTGAGACGAGGATGCCGATGTCGGCATTCCGGCTGACGCGATTCTCCTTGAGCGCGTGCGCCCCTGTCAGACGCGACGCCATCAGACCGACGGCAAGAAGAGTGAAGAAGAGCCCGGCTTCGCCCGTAATTCCCAGCTCCTCCTTTCCGTAGATTACCACGTAGGTTGCAATCACCCCGTATGAGAAGGAGAAGCAAATCATAGCCACGGCTTCGGGCCACCCCTTAAGCAGGAAGAACCTGTCCAGGGATATCACTTTCTTCTCCGGAACATAGTCACGTTTGGGAAGCTTTATCGTGGCATCCAGAACCAGCCCGAGAAAAGAGATCAGCATCGAGATGGCAAAGAGAACCGTAAAATTCCCGTTGCACATCTGCAGCACATATATTGCCATTGCAGGGCCGATGACGGTTGCCAGATTATTGGAAAGGCCGTAATACCCCATTCCCTCCGCACGACGCTCGGACGGCAGCACATCTATGGCTACCGTACTGGCAGCCACCGTGGCGGAGCCGAACGGAGCACCGTGAAGTGTCCTGAAGATTGTAAACATTGCAAGGCTTCCGGCAAGCAGATATCCGCCGAACACGATAAAGAAGAGAAAGTTACATACTATCAACACCATACGGCGCGGAAAACTGTCAACCACATAGCCGCTGAAAGGCCTGCTCAGCAGAGCCATTACCGTATATCCGGCCAGACACAGACCGATGACCTGCTTGTCGGCGCCGAAGGTTTCGTTCAGATAGAGCGGAAGCAGCGGAACAATGAGCGTAAAGGAAAAGTGGATCAGAAAATTTCCAATCCACACTTTCACGTAATTGCTGTTCCAGAGCTTGGGCATCCTACAGATTCCTGATCCAGATATTCCTGTAACTGATGGGGGCTGAAGGGTCTCCGTGGCTCTGAAGGATAATCGGGCCTGCACCGTGAGCCTCATAGTGAGGGAACCCGATATACTCGGTGTTGCCGAGAATCATTGTGTGGTTCTGTACCAGTACACCGTTGAAGAAGATAGTCACGTAGGGATGCGTACGGTACGTTCCGTCCTCCTTGAAAGTGGGGGCGGTATAGATGATGTCATATACGTTCCACTCTCCCGGCTTGCGGCAGGGGTTCACAAGCGGGGCGCTCTGCTTGTAGATACTGCCGGCCATACCGTTGACGTATGTCTTGTTCTCATATACGTCAAGTACCTGAACCTCGTATCTGCCCTGAAGATAGACACCGCTGTTGCCGCGTCCCTGGCTCTCACCTTGAATATCCTCGGGAGCACACCACTCGATATGAAGCTGGAAATCACCGAAATTATCTTTGGTCTGGATATCACCGGCACGTTTGTTCACGGTCATCGTTCCGTCACCGTTGACTTTCCATCCGGCAGGCTGACCCTTGGAATTGCACCATTTGTCCAGATTGGTACCGTCAAAGAGAACGACTGCATCGGAAGGTGCACTGCTTGTCGCGGCATCCCCCGGAGCCACCTTTGCGGGAACTGGAGCATAGAACTCGGACATCTGCGGCTCCATCCCCTTTGTGTCGGGATGCTGATAGCCGGCAGGAATTGAACTCTGGGCATAGGAAAGAAGAGCCGTGCCCATAAGAATGAAAGAAAGAACAATACGTTTCATATCATTTGTGTTTAAAACCGTTTCTTAAATCTTGGGAAGTTCCCAGGGTGCGCGGTAGGGAGCGCAGAGATATGCGTCAGCCTCCGCATCGTGGAACGAGGTTCCGTCCCAGGAAAGGCGCTTGCCCGTCTTGTATGCGATGTTGCCCAGCTCGGAGAACTTGCAGATATGAGAACCTATCTCGATGCTGGCGTTGCAGTTGCGGTCGCGGCGCTTGATGCAGTCCAGATGGTTCTTCACGTGAAGGTTGAGTCCGCCTCCTCCGTATGCCTCGTGCAAGGGAACAGCCTCCATTCTCTGTTTTCCGTTGACGTTCTCGGGAATCACCTCCCATCCGCCGCGGTCAACTACAAGAGTTCCGTTCTCTCCGACGAAGGCCACTCCGTGGGTACGGCCGTAAGCGCCGTCATTTATGCCGATTGCGTGGTCCCACAGAACTGTGAAATCCCCGAAATCATAGATGGTCTGGAGAAGGTCCGGAGTCTCGCAGGCATCATCGGGATAGCCGTATTTGCCTCCCGTGGCCATAATTGACTTGGGAGTGGTCACATCCATTCCGTAAAGTGCATAGTCAAGCAGATGCACACCCCAGTCTGTCATCAGGCCGCCTGCATAATCCCAGAACCAACGGAAAGTGAAGTGGAAGCGGTTGGGGTTGAAGGGGCGCTTCGCGGCAGGGCCCAGCCACATATCGTAGTCGACTCCCTCGGGAGCATTGACACTGTCGGGCTTGACAGGAATCGAAGGACACCATCCCTGATATGAGAATACCCTGACCGTACGGATTTTGCCGAGTTTGCCGCTGCGGACGAAATCCACTGCGTCCTGCCAATGAGGGTCGCTTCTCTGCCACTGTCCCACCTGGACGACACGGTTGTATTTCTGTGCAGCACGGACCATTACGTTGCACTCCTCGATACTGTGTCCCAGAGGCTTCTCGCAATATACATCCTTGCCGGCCTGACAGGCGGCGACTTCCTGAAGGCAATGCCAGTGATCGGGAGTACCCACGATGACAACATCGACGTTCTTGTCATCAATCAGTCTTCGCCAGTCGGTATAGATGCCGGCCACCTTCTTTCCCTGAATCTTTTCGGTCTCGGCAACACGTCTTGCAATGACGCTTTGGTCGATGTCGCACAACGCGACACAATCGACCTCGGGATTGTTGAGGAATGCGGAAAGGTTCGAGAATCCCTGACCGTTCGCACCGATAAGTCCCACGTGAATCTTGTCGTTGGCGCTCGTCTTGAGGCCGGAAGCCCTTGAAACATAAGGGTTCATAGCAGCTCCTACGCCCAATGAGGCCGCTGCTCCAAGAAATTGTCGTCTGTTCATATAGTTGAGATATTTATTGATTGATTCGACTCTCCGAGTACTCTAACAAAGTTACATTTTTGTCGAAATATATCCAAGCATATTCGTATCTTTGTGGCAGATGAATGCTTTCACGCGATATTTTACAGGAAGTGATTTTTCCGTCACCTGCAGCCGTCCGGCTGACGGGAGCGAAGCCGTGTCGGTCATAGGACAGAAACCCCTCTCAGGAGACGTGCCCGCGGTTTGGAACGTCCCTTTTGAGGACGAGGATTTCATCTGGACGGCCGGCATTGTTCCGGATGACACTTCCGCCGGTTCCGAAGGGCAGATGCGTCAGATTCTGGAAAAATACGAGGCCCTTCTCGCATCAAAAGGTCTGAGCATCAAGAACAACTGCCTGCGTACCTGGATTTTCGTAAGGGATATCGACAACAATTACGCGGGAGTCGTCAAGGGAAGGAAAGATTATTTCGACGGCATCGACCTGACAAAGGAGACACATTATATCGCCAGCACCGGCATCGAGGGCAACGCCGCCGACCCTTCAGTGCTTGTGACGATGGATGCCTTCGCGGTCCGCGGCATCGACGGCCGCAACGTGAAATATCTTCAGGCTCCGGACCACCTCAACCCGACACACGAGTATGGCGTCACTTTCGAGCGAGGCACTGCATTCACCCACAATGGTCACAGTCACATCTTCATCAGCGGCACCGCCAGCATAGATGACAAAGGCAATGTACTTTATGTCGGGGACGTAAGGAGACAGACTGGAAGAACCGTCGAAAACATACGGGCCCTGCTGAAGGACTCCCCTTTCCCCGCCCGTCTCGAAAATGCAAAGCAGGCCATCGTCTATCTGAGAAACGATGCCGACGCCCCTATCGTCAAGGAAGCTTTGGCGGAACTTGCCCCGGGCCTCTCCTACATAATGGTACACGGCCCCGTCTGCCGTCCCGCCTGGCTCGTGGAAATCGAGTGCTGGTTCTGATTCGACCCACCACCAGCAACATCGACGAAGTCCTTGTCGCCTGAATGCGTACAGCCGCGAATGTTGCGGTGGATACATACTCTCCGGCAATCCTCCCCACTAAAGTGGGTCCCCTCCAGACAATACGGGGCGCTGCCCCGAACCCCGTCGCTCCGGGCAGCTATTTCACAAGCCCGCCCTGCCTGCCCTCCGCTAACGCCTGATGGCGTTTTGATTAAGTGCGGGTCGCGAACAAAGAAAGCGGCAAGCATCGTTGCCGGAGAGTATGTGTCCACCGCAAATCACTTCAAACGTGTCAAATCAGAGAATAATCATCGTTTTCTCTCTGATTTCCTGAAAATTCAACGGAAAAAAGAGAAAATCAAGGCCATTCACTCTGAAAAAATTCAGTTGTGTGAGTTATGAACTCACTGCCGGCAGATGGAGACAGGTTGCTTGGATGCCCGCGCCGTCCAAATCACAAGGGGCGGCGCGATAATGCTTTTGAGTATTTTCAAGTTGTCAACTTTCCTGTACCCGGCGGGCTAAAGCCCTGCTGCTTCGGGCCGCAAGCCTAAAAAGGCTTGCTGTAAACCCCTCGCGACCAAAGGCCTTGGGAAAGTTGTTTTTCATACTAATCTGAGACGGGACGCACTGACCTGCCGATGTAACGGTAGCCGTTGGTCTGCGGATAGACATTGCTGCTACTGAAGCGGAGGTTGTACGCATTCGTAGACGAATACAGAGTACTTGACCAATAGTAGCCGCGGCTGCCCGCACTGCGGAGGTCCGTACCATTGCTGCCGCCCGCAGCGGGGAAGAACAAGTAATTCTCTCCGTCAGAATACAACATTCCAGCTGCCGTGATACCTTTTAGACTTTCAATGTCCTTGAGGACAGTCTGGTTTGCTGCAAGCCAATATTTACCCTGTTTTACCTTGTCACTTTCAATATCGTTCTCTTCCAGGATTTTTATCTCCTTTGTATCTTCACTCCCCCTCTTTCCATCACCTCCACATGCAATGTCGAGCGCAATGAAGTCTCCCTTTGAGGGCATACGCCAATTGCCGCCCAATTCGTAGTAGGCCGCATCGTGCTTCATCTTATTCCAGATGTTGTCAGTATTGTTGATTTTAGAGCCTTCAGTAGGATTACCGCTAGTACCTTTATAGTTGTCATCTGTGAAAGCCGGATTGAAGCTGTCACCGCTCTGGCCGGTCAGATTTCCCCAGCTATACAACTTGCCGTATCCGTTGATATCGCTGGCACCGAGGTTCATAGTTGCCCATTTCTTTCCGCCGATGATAACGTAAGCGACACCATCGACGCCCTCAAATGCACAAGGTGTATAGTAAGACGTGCTTTCTTTGATTTCTTCGGACGTAATGGCTATTGTTTTTTTAATATCGCCATACTTTGTAAACGATATCGTCCTATTTGTACTGTTGTCCGGTACGAGGCCGACGGTGACGATGGCCCTGGTGGAATCTGAAGAAGAACTGAAGTTGTCCGTAGTGATATTTTTGGCAGGTGACTCTGAACTTCCAGCTATGTCAGGTTTTGGAGAGGCTTTGTCCGTGCTGGGAGTCAAAGTAACCTTGGTGTTGATGCCACTGATGGCAACCTCTGTGATTTTACCGCCTCCGAGGTCCGTGGCGGCTATCTTCATCACTGAAGTGGCGAACTTGAATTCGACCATCTTTTCGGTGAGTGCTGCCGTTTCGTCATATACGAGCGTAGCATAAGCAACGAAGGGGATGCCGTTGGTTTTTGTCTGGCTTGAGAAGTCGAAAGTAAGGCCGTCGGTTGTGGTGCAGCCGTTGCTGTAGACGAAGGTGATGACGCTGGTGCCGGAAGTGAGGCCTGTAATTGTGATTTCTCCCGTCAACTTTGCGGATAGACCGTTCTCGCTGGGAGTGACGGTGATAGGATTAGTGTTGAGTTTTGTCGAGCCGCAATAAGCATCCACCTTGTCTGTGATTTCCCACTTGAGGCGGACGACCGGCTCGGCCGTCGCCTTGGTGCCGTCGGCTGCGACGAGGTTGCCGAGACAGGCGTCAATGTTCACCTGGATTGTTTCACCTGCTTTTACTTGATCCTGTGTCCCGGGAACTGATTCCTCCTTCTGGCAGGACATTGCCGCGAAGATGACCGCGGCCGAAAGGATGATTGTTCTGACAGTTGTTTTCATTGTTATTCCTTGTTTTGATTTGTTTGTTCGATTTGTTTTCTGTCTTGATTCCTCCGGTTAAAAAACATCCTTGTCTGGCATATCCGCGGGAGTGGATACGACCAGAAGAATGGCGTGGTTCATCTTGACATCAACGACCCGCACCGAAGGCGATCTGTAGCCGGACTTCCCACTGCTCTCATTTGTCTTGATTTCTTTCATTGGTTTGTAAGATATTGATTGAGATTCGCTGGAGAAAAAAAAGACGGCTACGCGGAACGGGTGAAACCCTCCGGACACGACGAAGCCGCGGTCCTGAATCCAAAACCGCCGTAACAATTGTATAAACTATTGATTGATAAGCATTTATACCTCCCCCCCCACACCGCAACATCAGGGAGAGAACAGAAGAATTATATGTGCCTATAATACGCATCAAACTGCAAATTATGACATTATTCCCCAAAAATGCAAAAAAAACGCATCCCCATACAAAAGTTGCGCGGACGCGAGTGACTCGCGTATTGCGCAACTTTCAGGCACTGAAACTCAGCATCCGTCGCAACCTGTCCCTGCCGGCATTGTAGAACCAATCGCAGGGAGAGTCGGAGCGGCTTTCCTTGGGCAAGCATTACATCCGGTAGGACTAAAAAACAGAGTACTTTATTTGCTTGAAATAAGGTACTCTGTTCATGGTTTTTCAACGTGCGTGAGGCGCTTATCTCTCACTGTTGAATACAATTCTTGTTGCAAATGTAATAATTCTTTCTGAATTGCAAGTAAGAATCGTAAATAATCGAGGACAGAACTCACTTTGAGCAGAGCGCACAGCCTCAAGACGGGGACAGGTCTGCGAAAGGATACACATAAAAGAGGCCGACCTTTAGCCGACCTCTTTTTATATACTCAAGCTACCGTTACTTCTTCAAGGCAGCTTTCTTTTCTTTCTTCACTGTAATGTCGTACATAACGGGTGCACTGATAAACAGTGACGAGTATGTACCGATAATTACACCAAGGCTGAGAGCTACGGCCATACCTCTTATGACTGCACCGCCGAAGATGGCAATGGCAAGCATAACAACGATAGTGGTACCTGAAGTATTCACCGTACGGGCGAGGGTGCT
>JAZLIS010000087.1:0-32627 GCA_045617505.1 Bacteroidales bacterium
TGTTTTCGCACACACGCGAGTCACTCGCGGGTGTGCGAAAACAGGGGGCAAAATAAAAAGAGTTCGGGTCAAATGGCCCGAACTCTTGTGTCAAACCGTCCGGCTTTCGCCGGGATTTACATCAATATCAGTTTTTAGAACGTAAATTTTACGTTAAGGAGCATCTGCCAGGTTGAAAGAGGATTTGCATACTTCTTCCAAGTGGGAGCTTTGAAGGTATATTCTCCATTCTTGTAAGAAAGAATGTTATCAGATGAAAGCTGCTGCAGACATCCCCAATTTGAGTTGAGCAGATTTGCAAAGTTGTTGATGTCAACACCTACCTGAACGGATGAGAATCTGCTTCCTGTGCGGAACATGATGTCCTGTGCTACGCGCAAGTTGAACTTGCTGTAGAAAGGAGCGGCAATGGCACCGCGCTTCATATATTCTCCGCGGTGGGTGCTGAGGTATTTGTCGGATGCGAGGAATGCGCTGTATTCAGCCTTGTTTTCCTGGCTGGCGAAAGGCATCTGGTCAAGTTCGCCCGCAGTGGGGATGTAGATAAGGTTGTTGGCTCCTCCATCACCCGTGACATTGTCCATTGTGTAGGCATAACTGGTGTAAGAGTAACTTCCCACATAGCAATAGTTGTAACCTTCATAGAAGAGACCGATGTTGGTTGCCAGATACTTGCCTTCAGGAATACGGTAACCGGCATTGAATATAAAGCGGTTGGGAGATACAAACGTGCTGTTGCCCAGTTCATCTACGTTGGAACCCTGTACATTGTAGGTCATCGTATTGTATGCCGATGAAATCTGGTCTCCAAGTCCGTCTGCGATTACAACGGACTTGCTGTAGGTGTAGGCCGCCATCAAATTCAGACCGAAACGGAAATCTTTCTTGAGGGAGAAGGTCCCTGAAACATAGTATCCGTTTTTGTCGGCATTCGTGATGTAATACGGAGTTACAGCACTTCCCTGGCTGTTCTTGATGTTCTCGGATTGCCAGAGATAACGTCTGTCAGGTTCTCCGGGAAGTTTGACGTTGCCTTTGGCCCTCTGCCCGAGCTTACGGACGGCAACGGAAGTTAAATCACTGTTGTATATACCTTCAACGCTACCTTTGATGCCACCGGGAAGTTCGAAGTCCAAAGCGAGAGAACTCTTCCAGGTTGAGGGCATCTTAAGTTCTTTGTCCATAATTGTTGTCTGGGTGGGAGCGGCAAGGTCACCGGCCTTGAACTGACCTCCGTAAAGATCCTCAAGAATGTCGGGGATATTCTGGTGGAAAGAAGGTGTCATAGAACTGGATCCAGTTGCATCAATGAACTGAGCCTGCAGACAGTTGCTGTTTCCGGCTGCGGATACAATCCAGACGAAAGGAATACGGCCTGTATAAATGCCGGTGCCTCCACGGAGGACGAGTTTGCGATTCTTGAGAATATCCCAATTGAAACCGAGGCGGGGCGATACATTGATGTGGTTCTTCGGCATATCTGCCGTTGAGGTGCCGTTCATTGTGCGGCTGTCCGCCGCTAGCTCGAGATATTCCTTATTTTCATTGTCGGCAATTGTCGGCATAATGGGCATTTCCAGACGGACACCGTAAGTCAACTTGAAATAGTTGCTGAACGTTACCTCATCCTGAGCATAAAGGGAAGCCTGCATATATTTGAAGCTGGGGTAAACCTGTTTGAGGTCATCCCTGTTTGCGTGGGTGATTGCAAAGGCAGACGGCACGCCGGCTGCTTTGAATGAATCCCAGGAATCATATACGTAGTAGCCGGCACCACCCTGCATATAACCGTTTTTGGTATCGTTCCATTCAAACTGAAGACCGCCTACCAGATTATGCTTGCCGAGGGCCGCAGTAATTTCATCGGTAGCCGTAATGGTGCTGACCTCGCGGAGGTTGCCGTAGGTGAACGGATCGGGGCCGAATGATGTCAGGACGGCTTTTGTTCCGTCGGGAAGATTTTCGAGAATATCAACCGTAGGGAAGAGGTCTCCCTCGAAGCTGCGGGGCTCGTACTGGTGCGAATAGGTTACACGCGCGGTATTGTCCACGACGCTGCCCAGATGTGAGTTGAGCTCGGCGGCAACGGATGTGAAATTCTGCTCCTGATAGTATCTCGAACTTTCAAAGGACATCGCATAGATGCTGGTCCTTCCGTAAGTGTTTCTGTTGTAAGGGTTAGGATTGAGGGGGTTGACAGAAGAGGAAGGATCGGAAGAATATTTGTTCATTGTCTTGCTGAAGCGGACGTTGAACTTATTGTTTTCGTTTATGTTCCAGTCAACGCGGGCCATCAGTTTCCAGTCGGGAGTGCTGAGGTTGTAATCCTGATAACGGCCTGGATTGTAGTTGTATTTTTCTGCTAGGAAAGATTTGACTTCTTCCATGAAAGTCTGTGTGGGGCGGCAGTTTATCCCTGCATTTTCATATGTCCATCCGTCACCGGTGCGGCCTGAGCCCTTGCTTGCAACGCGGTTGGAACCGGCAGTGCGGTCCATATCATACTCGAAGTTGACGAAGAAGAAGAGTTTGTCCTTCACGATGGGGCCTCCTACGGACAGTCCGATGGTGTTGTTCAAAGTGGAGGTATTTGAAAGGTCAACGTCACCCACTTTGTGACCCTGAACGGAATTGCTCTTGTAATAATCATACACGGACACGTGCCATTCGTTTGTTCCGGACTTGGTCACTGCATTTATGGCACCTCCTGTGAAACCGCTCTGACGAACGTCGAAAGGAGTGATGTTGATGCTCATCTGCTCAAGGGCGTCAAGGGAGATGGGTGCTCCTCCTGCAGGAAGGTTGCTGCCGATACCGAAAGCATTGTTGAAAGCTGCTCCGTCAACGGTAACGTAGGACTGGCGATAGTTTCCACCACCGACTGCAAGTCCGTTGGAAGTGACGGAAGCCTGAGGAGTGAGCCTCATAACATCGTTCATACTTCTGCTGGTTGTAGGGAGAAGATCCATTGTCCTTTGGCTTACGGTTGTCCCGGCACCTGAACGGTTTATGTTCATTCCGGAATCGGAAGCGTCGGCAGATACGACAACGGCATCAAGTTCCAGAGCCTCATCTTCAAGGAAAAAATCCAGGACAGAGGTTTCGCCGACGGCAGTGTACTGGCCTTGAACGGAGGAAGTACGGTATCCCAGCATTTCGGCTGTGACAGCGTAGGGCCCGCCAGGTTTGATGTTTGACAATCTGAAGTTTCCGTATTTGTCAGAAACGGCGTGATAAATAGTTCCAGAGGCAGTGTGAACGGCTGAAATCACAACCCCGGGTACTGCACCCTGCTTGTCCGAAATCTTACCGCTGATGGCTGAAGTTGTCACCTGAGCGTTCATTGCAACGCTGACAAACAGACCAAGAACGGCCACAGCAAAGAGTTTGAGTGTTTTTTTCATAAAAAATTATAGGTTAGAAAAAGTAAAATTCAACGCGGCAAAGTTAATTTTAATTTGTATATTAACAATAGAGGTTTTTCATAAAAATATCAACATATTTTCACCTGAATTCATCGCGATTTTCATAACTTTGCAAAGTTATGTTTGATTTTGTCAATGTCACCGTAGTGGATTTTCTGGACGTTGTCCTTGTAGCCGGTCTTATCTTCTGGATTATCAAGCTTGTCAGGGGGACCAACGCCACCAGGATATTCGGTGGAATTATCGGTATATACGTGCTCTGGATTGTCGCCAGACTGTTCGAGATGAAGCTCCTCTCCTTCCTCCTCGGGCAGTTGCTGGGCGTGGGCGTGATAGCCCTGCTAATAATCTTCCAGCCGGAAATACGCCGGTTCCTGTTTCATCTCGGCACCCGCGGCTCCAGCTTCCAGACCCGTCTGGCCCGTCGTCTCTTCAAGAGCGACAAAACATCCGGGATCAGCCCCGAACACATCGAAGAGGTTGTCGAAGCCTGCGTCCAGATGGCGCAGACAAAGACGGGAGCACTGATAGTATTGAGGAAGCACGATGACCTGGCCTCCTGCATCGATTCGGGGGACCGTATCTCGGCGGGAATCAACAGCCGCCTGATTGAGAACATATTCTTCAAGAACACCCCGCTTCACGACGGGGCGATGATAATGTCATCCGATAAAATTCTGGCTGCCAGATGCACCCTTCCCATAACCGAAAGGCAGGACATTCCTCCCCGTTTCGGGATGAGGCACAGGGCTGCCATAGGAATCTCCGAAGTTTCGGACGCCGCCTCGATAGTGGTTTCCGAGGAGACGGGGGAGATACATTTCGTGCAGAACGGAGTATTGATTCCCACCGGTTCGGCAATTGACCTGCGGCGCGCTATTGAACAGTTCTACAGCAGATGATTCTCGAACAGAAGATAGGCTTTGACAGAATCCGCAGTATGATTGCGGCGAGGTGTTCCACGCAGTATGCCGTCAGGAAGGCGGAGGGGGAGCAGATTTCCCGCGACAGGGAGCAGATTATGATACGGCTCACCCTGACCGACGAGATGCGTCTGATATGTATGTTCGAGGATAGTTTCCCCGGTGGGGGCTATTACGATACAAGGCCTTTTCTGGTTCCCCTGCAGGCGGAGAACACCTCCATATCGTTGAAGGACCTCAGGGTTCTGAGGACGAGTCTGGATACTCTGCGCAGAATCCTCGGTTTTTTCGCCGAATGCAAGGATGACCTCTACCCGATGCTTCGGGAGATGGCCTCTTCCGTGGTGTTCTACCCCGAGACTGCAAGACGTATAGATATGATTCTAGACAGGAACGGGGATGTCCGGGATACCGCTTCGGAGGCTCTCGGAAATATCAGGCGAGGCCTTCGGGGGAAGGAAGGCTCCATATCCCGCAAGATTGCGTCTATTCTCAAGAGCGCTCAGGATGAGGGGCTTGTGGATGCTGACGTGGAGGCGTCGGTGAGGGACGGACATATTCTGATTCCCGTTCCGAGCGCCAACAAGAAAAAGCTGCAGGGAGTTGTCTATGACGAATCATCCAGCGGAAAGACCTCCTTCATCGAGCCGATTGAAGTGATAGAGCTCAACAACCAGATCAGGGAGCTGCGTTTCGAGGAGCAGAGGGAGATATCGCGTATCCTGTTTGAATTCACAGAGTTCCTCCGTCCGTATCTGGACGGTCTGATTGCCGCCTCGGATTACGTCGGTGAGGTGGATTTCATCAGGGCCAAGGCTCTGGTCGCTCTCGATATGATTGCCGGGATGCCGATAATCTCGACCGACGGCACTCTCTCCCTAAGGCGGGCGCGGCATCCCCTTCTGGAGGCCTCCCTCAGACGGGAGAAAAAAGAGATAGTCCCCCTGACTCTCACGTTGTCGAAGGAAAAGCACATTCTGTTGATCTCCGGTCCGAACGCCGGAGGAAAGAGCGTCTGCCTCAAGACGGTGGGTCTCCTGCAGTATATGTTCCAATGGGGGATGCTCATCCCTACCTCCGAAGTGAGCGAGATGCTGATTTTCGACAACATTTTCATCGACATAGGGGACAACCAGTCCATCGAGAATGACCTCAGCACCTACAGCTCACACCTGAAGAGCCTCCGGGACATAGTCGAGCACGCAACGGCGGATTCCCTTGTCCTGATAGACGAATTCGGCAGCGGCACTGAACCCGCTGCAGGAGGGGCAATCGCTGAAGCGATTCTTTCAAAACTCGACAATGCGGGTGTCTATGGCGTAATCACCACCCACTACACCAATCTCAAGCTCTATGCCGACCGCAGCAGCGGGGTGGAGAACGGGGCGATGCTTTTCGACGGGGCCGCCATCAGACCTCTGTTCAAGCTTGAGCAGGGGATGCCCGGCAACTCCTTCGCATTCGAACTTGCCCGTCAGATAGGCCTCTCCGAGGAGATTGTAAAGGATGCGGAGGACAGGGCCGGCAGCGACTATGTCAACATAGAGCGTAACTTGCGTAAAATCGCGAGAAACAGAAGGGTGCTTGACGAGAAGCTGGCCAGAATCCGAACTACCGACAAGGCTCTCGAAAGCCTGACCGACAAATATGAGAAGGAGCTCAGTCAGGTCAGGGAGTTGAAGAAGAGTGTGCTCGAAGAGGCCAGAGCCGAGGCTGCCGAGATTGTGGCCGGAGCAAACCGCGAGGTCGAGCGCACAATCCGTCAGATTCGCGAGTCACAGGCCGAAAAGGAGACCACCCGTCAGGCCCGTGAAGGGCTGAAGGAGTTCGCGAAGGGGCTCGACGAGGAGAGACAGAGCGAGAAGGATGCTGCAATCGAGCGGAAGATGCAGCAGATTCTGGCCCGGCGGGAGAGGGAGAAGGAGCGCCGGGAAAAGAGGGGCCTGCAGAATGAGGAGAAACAGGTCGTCAATCTCTCCAAACCTGCTGTGAAGAGACCTCTTCAGGTAGGGGACAAGGTCCGGCTGAAGGATAATGATATGGTGGGGGAAATAACCAGGATATCAGGGAAAAACGTCTCCGTAGCGATAGGGAATATCATAAGTATGCTTCCTCCCTCGAAAGTCGAGATTATCTCCAACCAGCAATACAGGGAGAAGACCAGAACGACCTTCCGTCCTGTCAACAACTTCAACCTCGAATCCGTGAACCGTCGCAGGCTGAACTTCAAGCCCTCGATTGACATCAGGGGCGAACACTTGAACGAAGCTCTCGAAATAGTGATGCATTTCATCGATGATGCCACGATGGTGGGAGTCGGGCAGGTCACTATTCTCCACGGGAAAGGCAACGGTGTTCTCCGGGAGGAAATCAGGAAATATTTGAAAACCGTACCTTCCGTGGCTTCGTTCCGGGATGAGGCTGTTCAGGCCGGAGGAGCCGGCATAACGGTGGTGGAAATGGATATCTGATATGAAAAGTAAAGCGTTGTGTATCTTGCTGGCCGCACTTGTTGTTGCAAGTTGCGTCTCAAGGGAGGAGAAGGCCCGTAAAACGGCTGAAGGTTTCCTTTCGAGTTATTTCCGGGCAGAGTACCGGGAGGCGATGCAGTTCTGTACGCCGTCGTTTGCATCGCTTTTGGAAACCGCCGTGGAGGACTGCGGCAATCTGCCGGAACCGGTCAGGGCCAGCATAGCCTCTTCGCTGGAGAAGACGAAGTTCAGAATCGTCCCTGCCGACAACGTATTCCTTGAAAACAAGGCCGTGTTTGAAATTGAAATATCTTCGGAGGATCTGCCGACTCCTTTGATAAAGAGGCTGATACTTATTGACGAAGGGGAGGGGTTCCTCGTGTATGCTCTGGAATGACGCTCCGTTTTGCAGAAGTGATTATTATTTCATACCTTTGCCCCTCACACAACATTGGAACAAAAATATTTGGTAATTATGAAAAGAATCATCGTATCTTTCTGCGTTTTCTTAAGCGCGCTCGGGATTTCGACAGCTCAGGATCTGGAATCCGTAACCGAACTTTACAACAAGGCGGCCGCCGTGGTGGCGGACAATAAAGCTGAGGCAATCACTCTCTTCGAGCAGGTCCTTGAGCAGGCCGCCACGCTTGGAGAAGGCGGAGCCGAGATGATAAGTCAGAGCCAGGGGATTCTTCCCAAACTGTACCTTGCCATCGGAAAGGATGCTTTCGGAACGGGCGATTTCAAGGCAGCCATTGAGAAAATCAGCAAGGCTGCCCAGCTGGCTGAGAAATTCGGAGATGCCGAGACTCAGGGAGATGCCGAATCAGTGATACCCAAACTCTATATCCAGCAGGGAGCATCTCAGTTGAAGGCCGCTGACGTTGACGGTGCGGTTGCATCCTTCGAGAAGGCTATGGACCTCGGGGAGACCGAGGTTGCCGCGAAGCAGCTTTCCAATATCTATGTGAAGAAGGCCGCCGCCTGCCAGAAGGAGAAAGATCTGAAGGGCGCTGTCGAGGCTGCCCAGAAATCGGTTGAATATCTTGACAACGCGAATGCCCAGAAGATTATCGGCCTTGCATCCCTCGGCCTGAAGCAGAACAAACAGGCTGCCGATGCTCTTGAGGCTTATCTTGCCCTCAAACCCGATGCAAAGGACAAAGTGCAGATTATCTATCAGTTGGGAACTGCTCTTGTGGCTTCCGGTGAAAACGGCAAAGCCTGCGGATATTTCAAGCAGATTGCTCAGGATGCAAAATGGGGTGAAGCGGCCAGATACCAGCTCACTACCCTGAAATGCAACTAGGACTGGAATTGCTTGCTCCCGCAAGGGATCTGGAAATCGGCATCGCAGCTATTGAGTGCGGTGCCGATGCCGTATATATTTCCGGCCCCGGGTTCGGAGCCCGTGCGGCGGCCTGCAACAGCATTGAGGATGTGGCGGCCCTGTGTGAGTATGCCCACACCTTCGGGGTGAGGATATACGCTACTCTGAATACCCTTGTGAAGGATGAGGAACTGCCTGAGGTGGAGAAACTTGCCTGGCAGTATCATAAGGCCGGGGTGGATGCTCTCATCATTCAGGATTTCAAGGTTGCCCGACTGAATCTCCCTCCGATTGAACTTCACGCATCCACCCAGACGGTTATCCGTACTTCGGAAAAAGCCGTCGCCCTCGAAAAGGCCGGATTCAGCAGAATCATACTGGAAAGGCAGATGTCCCTTCCGACGATAAGGGAGATATGCCGGGCGGTCTCCTGCGAGGTGGAGTTTTTTGTTCACGGGGCGCTATGTATGAGTTACAGCGGCGAATGTTATCTGAGCGAATACCTTACGGGAAGAAGCGCCAATCGTGGACGCTGCGCCCAGCCCTGCCGGTCGCTCTACGATGTCTATGACGGAAAGGGAAATGCACTTGCCCGGAGCAGTCATATCCTTTCGATGAAGGACTACCGGCTGGACAGTCATATCGCGGAACTTGTCGCCGCGGGAGTGACCTCTTTTAAAATCGAGGGGCGGTTGAAAAATGCCTCTTACGTGAAAAACGTAGTGCGCCATTACCGTAACGTGTTGGATGAGTTTATTTTGCAAAATCCCCAGTACGGAAGAACATCCTACGGTGTGATGGAGGGAGGTTTCTCTCCCGACCCGGACAGAACATTCAACAGGGGTTATACATCCTGCTTCATCGATGGCGTTCGGGATAACTGGAACAGTTCCGATGCGGCGAGGGCTACAGGTGAATTTGCGGGGACGGTGAAAAGAGTTTCACGGAAAGAGGGGATGATTGAGGTTGACAGTCCGCTGGCCTTCAGCAACGGCGACGGCCTGATGCTGGTGTCGCAGTCGGGGGAGGAGACAGGGATGAGGGTTGAGGTGGCTCGCGGAAAGCAGTTGACGGTCAGAGATGCCTCCTCTGTCACGCCCGGTATGAAAATCTATAGGAATTATGACGCGAAGTTTGAGCGGGAGCTGGAGAAGAATATGCCCCGGAGAATCATCGACGCCACGGTGGATTATGACTCTTCCGGCGGGCATACCCGTTTCACCGCCTCGTTCCGTGACGGGACCTCCGCGGTCGTGGAATTTGACGAACAGGCGCCGGAGGCTCTGAATCCGGAACGGGCCGCGGCTATGCTTGAATCCCAGATAGGAAAGGTGACGGACTGTTTCAGGTTCAAGTTGGGGAAGGTCTCCTCGGACAAAGTCTATTCCTATTCCGCGTCGTTCCTGAATTCTGTCAGAAGGGCTCTTGCCGGAAGGCACATACCTCCCGCAAGGAAATCCATCCCCTTTGTCAAGGGAGATTCTATCCTGACTGAAAAGCAGGGGGAGAGTGGAGGAGTCCTTATGAAGAGCAAATATTGCGTTCGATATGAACTGGGGCTGTGTGTAAGAAAGGGTGCTCAGGGAGGGCCTCTTTTTGCGGTGAACAACGGAAAGAGATTCACTCTTGAGTTCGATTGTGCAAATTGTGAAATGTCATTATCTTTGTAACCGATGTTGTTCAAGGATGTGATAGGAAATGATGCGGTCAAGAACTCTCTCTCCAGGATGTTGGAGGCGGGGCGGCTCGGGCACGCCATTCTTTTTTGCGAAGAGGACGGAGGAGGTGCCTTCCCCCTTGCGGCAGCCCTTGCGAAAAGAGTCAACTGCACCGGGGATTCCGGATACGATTCCTGCGGAGTGTGTCCTTCCTGCCACAAATACGGCAAGCTGATTCATCCGGATCTCCATTTCATATTCCCCGTAAGCAAATCCCAATCCCTCACCGAGTCGGAAAAGAAGGCTCCCGTCAGCGAGTTCTTCCTCGAAAAATTCCGCGCATTCGCGCTGGAGAACCCCTATTTCAGGGAGCAGGAACTCTACGATGCTCTGGGACTTGACTCCAACAATGCGGGAATCTCCGTCAATGAAGCCAAAAACATATCCCATGTCGCATCCCTCAGAAGTTCGGAGGGTCTGTACAAGACAATCGTCATCTATCTGCCCGAGAAGATGAACATCGCGGCGGCCAACAAATTATTGAAGCTGCTGGAAGAGCCGCCCGCGGGGACTCTCTTCCTGATGATTTCCCACAAGCCCGAGAGGATGCTGCAGACCATCCGTTCCAGATGCCAGATTATGCACCTGACCCCTCTCTCTGCCGGGGAAATCCGTTCCATCCACGGTGAATATATGGGCAATCCGGAGTATGCCTCCCTGATGGAGACTTTGCTCGAAGCCGGTTTGGCGAAAAAGGCCATAGACACCATCTCCGTATGGGAGGCGGTAAGCGCAAAGGACAGGGAGAAACAGAAGGAGTTCTGCATCTATGCCGAAAGTTATATCAGGAACATTTTTCTCTTTTCGAAAGGACTGGAATCTCTTGCAACCGTTCCGTCGGGGCAGGAATCCGCAGTACGTTCCCTGAGCGGCCGCATCAATCCCGCCTTCTATCTCAAGGCATATTCGAAAATCGACTCCGCTCTTGCCGCGGTTGAGGGCAATTGCAACGCGAAACTCAATTTTTGCGACCTTTGTAACCAATTATTCTTACTTTTGTAACCGATATATGGAAAATATAAAGATTCTTGAGAAAGGCCGGGTCAATTACGACTGCTCCAGAGGGTGCGACGTCGAGCGTACACCCGGAGGGGAGTTGTACGTGAACTACGACCCCGGTTGTTGCAAACTGTCCTCCTTCGACTGGATGGACGGCATCTCGCAGCAGCAGTGCAGCGAGTTGTTTGAAGTGCGTTTCAAGAATACCCGAAAGGCCATAATGAGAAACGATTCCGGACAGATTATCAAGAAGGGGGATCTTGTTGTGGTCGAGGCGGCAATCGGCCACGATGTAGGAATCGTGACGCTGGGCGGACCTATTGTCATCCAGCAGCTCAAGAGGCAGAAAATCGACCCTTCCACGAACACCTTCCGGAAAATCTACCGCAAGGCGAAGATTCTCGACATTGAAAGATGGCAGGAGGCCATTGCCCGGGAGCACAGGACAATGATTCGCGCCCGTCAGATAGCCGCCGGACTGGGTCTTGATATGAAAATCGGAGACGTGGAGTTTCAGGGTGACGGCACAAAAGCCATATTTTACTACATTGCGGACCAGAGAGTCGATTTCCGCCAGCTCATCAAGGATTTTGCCGAGGAGTTCCATATCCGCATCGAGATGAAGCAGATAGGGGCAAGGCAGGAAGCGGGCCTGATTGGAGGCCTTGGAGTGTGCGGAAGGCCTCTGTGCTGCTCATCATATATAGCTGATTTTCAGTCTATCACTACGCAGGCGGCCCGTTGTCAGGATTTGTCCTTCAATCCCCAGAAACTTGCCGGGCAGTGCAGCAAACTCAAATGCTGCATCAACTATGAAGCCTCCGTATATTTGGACGCACAGAAGAATATCCCCAATCTCCGCGGTCCTCTCGAACTGGAGGACGGACAGGCCTATCTGATGAAGACGGATATCCTGAGCGGTACGATGTATTTCTCCTACGACAAAACGTCGATGGCGAAGCTCTTCGCTCTGCCCGCTTCCAAAGTGTGGGAGATTCTTTCCGACAACAAGAAGGGAATTCACCCCGTTGCCCTCGATGCCCGTGACTCCGAGGGGGAGAAGGAGACAGGCTTTGTCAGCGCGGTCGGAGACGAAAGCATCAGCCGTTTCGATGAAAAACGCCGTAAAGGTGGCGGACATCGCAGACAAGGGCCAGGACGCAGGAAACAGCAGAATCACCGCAATGAAAAGTAGGCTTCTGCTGCCTCTGGCCGTTCTGTCCGTATTTCTTGTCTCCTGTGACGGTTCTGCTCAGTATTCCTATTTACGGACATCCGACCTTCAGGCCGCCGGGGGGCAGGTCTTTTGGTTTGAAGTGAATCTTTCCAAGGATTTGTCCTACACCTCCGGAATAGCGATGCGGTATTATACCGCGGAGATGCCTCAGGGCCCTGTGGATATAGACGTCTATCTGATTTCTCCTTCCGGAAAGAAATTCATAGAAAGAGTGCAGTTCCCTCTTGGCGTGGGAGTGAGAGGTCCGGTCAGGCAATCTTCATCCTCTATGGGAGGTATCAGTGAAATCGAATGGCAGTACAGGAGCAATATCAGAACAGGTGATGAAGAAGCCGGAGTCTGGCGGGTCGGCATAGAACCTGTCAGAAAAGAGACGCTGCCCGCAATCGACGGATTTGGTTTTTTCTGCAAAAAAGAAAATGGGAAAAGATAAGCTTCGCAAATTCAGGGAGAACGAGACTTTTTCCTGTCTGGTGCAACCCCAGACCAGTCAGGTGCTGGGTTGTGACCATCCTTTGAAGGGGCACTGGGGGGAACGTATGTTCGGCAACGCCAATCCGATTGTCCTTGAGCTCGGCTGCGGCAAGGGCGAATACACTGTTTGTCTGGCTGAAAAATATCCGGACCGGAATTTCATAGGAATCGACATCAAGGGTGCCAGGCTGTGGAAGGGTGCGAAATATGCAACTGTCAACAATCTGGGGAACGTGGCATTTCTCAGGACCCGCATAGAATTCATAGAGAGCCTTTTCGCGCAGGGAGAAATCTCTGAAATCTGGATAACATTCGCCGACCCCCAGGAGAAAAAGCCCAAGAAGAGGCTGACCCATCCGCTTTTTCTGGCAAGATACCGGAATATCCTCTCCCCCGGAGGGATTGTCCATCTCAAGACGGACAGCAGGTTGCTGCATTACTTCACTCTTGAGACGGCGGCAGTCAATTCCCTCACGGTCATGGAACACAACGAGGATATCTACGGCACCGGCAGGGCCGATGACCTGCTCTCCATACAGACTTTCTACGAGTCCAATTTCCTCAGGCAGGGGATCCCCATCACCTATATGTCGTTCCGGATAGACAATCCCGGTCTTCTGACCGAACCCGAATGGGATCAGAAACCCTTTGAACAGCAGTACCGCACCCTCACCCACCAGTGATTCGTACACACGCGAATCATTCGCGTGTGTACGAATTACAGAACTTCGATTTCATCGACGGTCAGACCTGTGCAACTGGATATCAGTTCGGGAGCGAGTCCTTCGGCCAGACCCTCTTCCTTCCAGTCTTCAAGGTTGGCTTCATATTCGGCCTCCCCGAGGATGGATTTCATGTAGCTGTCTTTGGTGTCCTGTTTCATTTTCGCGGTGTCTGCGGCCTTGGTTTTCTCTTTTTTCGCTGAATTTTTCAGAAAATCAGAGAGATTCGGACCAAATCACTCTTTGTTGGATTCTTCAAAGTTTGTCGATGGTATTTCCGTCGCAACCTGTCCCTGCCGAGGACGAAGTCTGGTCACAAGTCACTCGCGGGTGTGCGAATCATTCGCGTCTGTACGAAATCGGATAAGGAAAAAATTACTATATTTGCAAATTACATCATAATTTGCGATAAATGGAATCTGCTAAAATCTCTATGGAAGGGCTCACTTACGACGATGTCCTGTTGATCCCTGCACGCAGCGAAGTGCTGCCGCGCGAAGTAAGTCTCAAAACAAATTTCACGAGAGAAATAAGTCTGCACGTTCCTATCGTTTCGGCGGCTATGGATACTGTCACGGATGCCAATCTTGCCATCGCCATAGCCCGCGAGGGTGGTATCGGTGTCATCCACAAGAATATGCCGATAGAAGCTCAGATGAATGAGGTCCGCAAGGTCAAGCGTGCCGAGAACGGAATGATATACGACCCTGTCACAATCGGCGCGGACGCTTCCGTGGGGGATGTTCTCAAGATAATGAGCCAGAACCATATCGGCGGCATTCCGGTGGTGGATTCAAACAATCACCTTCTGGGAATCGTCACGAACAGAGACCTCCGTTTCGAGGAGGATATGAACCGCCCCGTGAACGAGGTTATGACGAAGGAGAATCTCATCACGGTGAGGGTGGGGACCACGATACCCGAAGCCACAGACATATTCCGCAAATATCGTATCGAGAAGCTCCCGGTAGTTGACAGTGACAACCGACTGGCGGGCCTGATAACCTACAGGGACATAACCAAAATCAAGAACAATCCCACCGCATCCAAGGATGGCTTGGGCAGGCTGCTGGTGGCCGCTGCAGTGGGAATCAACTCCCACAGCCTTACAGATGTGGAGAAACTCTCCTCCGTGGGTGTGGATGCGATAGTTCTGGATACCGCCCACGGACATTCCGTAGGAGTCTTGAATATGATAAAGAAAATCCGGGAGGCATTCCCGAAGATTCAGATAGTTGCCGGAAATATCGCCACCGCCGAGGCGGCCCTCGCCCTCAAGGAGTGCGGAGTGGATGCAGTCAAGGTGGGTGTCGGTCCCGGTTCAATCTGCACTACACGTATCATTGCCGGTATCGGTGTGCCTCAGCTGACAGCTGTCATCAACACTTCAGCCGCCCTCAAGGGTACGGGCATTCCCGTCATTGCGGACGGTGGAATCCGGTACAGCGGAGATATCGTCAAGGCACTTGCCGCCGGTGCAAGCACCATTATGGCCGGAAGTCTCTTCGCCGGAGTGGAGGAGGCTCCCGGTGAGGCCATCATCCTCAACGGCCGTAAATTCAAGTCATACCGCGGTATGGGCTCTCTGGAGGCGATGCAGAAAGGTTCAAAGGACCGCTACTTCCAGGATATGGAGGAAGATATCAAGAAGCTCGTTCCGGAAGGGATTGTCGCGCAGGTTCCTTACAAAGGCACTCTCTCTGAGGTCATCTACCAGCTGGTGGGTGGTCTGCGTGCCGGAATGGGATATTGCGGAGCTCACAATCTGGATGAACTGAAAGAGGCGAAATTCGTCAAAATCACCCCTGCGGGAATGGCGGAGAGCCATCCTCACGACGTGACCATCACCCGTGAAGCCCCTAACTATTCAAGATAATGAAACGACTGCTCCAGCTGTCACTTCTTCTCTCCCTTGTGCTGCTCTCCTCCTGCGAGATGGCACTGGACAAGATGCATCGCGGGCGGATGGTGGCAAGAATCGGTTTTGATGCCGTCTATTCGACGGATCTGGAGGAACTTGTGCCTCCCGGAACATCCCCCGAGGACAGTCTGTTGATAGTGAATCAGTATATCGACAGCTGGGCATTGAGCCGTCTTCTCACCATCAGGGCGGATAAGGAGCTGTCCAAGAGGGACAGGGATGTCTCCGATCAGGTGGAGGAGTTCAGAAACAATCTTCTCGGATACAGGTACGAGAAATACTACATTGAATCCAGACTCGACACGGTGGTATCCACGGACGAAATCAGGGAGTATTACGATGCTCACAAAAAGGATTTCACCACTCGCCGGATGTTGCTCAAGGGGCGGGCAATCACGATACTGACCAAGTCCCCCTACTATGAAGCGTTCAAGTCTTCATATCGTGTGACGGATGACTCCGCAATCGCAGAGTTGGAGGAACTCTGCTATGCTTCCGCGGAACGTTATACCGATTTTGGAGGGGAGTGGGTCACCACGTCCGTCTTTTCGAAGGAAGTCGGGATGGATGCGGTGGAGTTCGAGAATCTGATTTCCGGAAGGTCTGAGGTGGAGAAAAAAGGTGACGATGGAGTGACCCGTTTCATCTTCATCAGGGAGAAAATTTCTCCCGGTGCGGTCACACCTCTGGAATACAACGTGGAACACATAAGAGAAATCATCATCGGCAAGAGAAAACAGGCCCTTCTTACGGAATTGGAACGGGACTTGCTGAACGATGCCAAGATTGACAAAATATTGAGGGTATATGAATAGAAAATCTCTCCATATCACCGTTCTCCTGCTCTTTGCGGCTATTTCGCCGCTTTTAGGACAGATTTACGGTCCCGGCGTGGTGGATAAGAGCGTGGCCATAATCGGCAACGAAGTGATAATGGTCTCCCAGATAGAAAACGAGGCCCAGATGATGCGTGCCCGCGGAGCGGTCGTGGAAGCTTCCGACCGTTGTGAGATACTGGAGCAGATGCTAATCTCCAAACTGTTCATCAATCAGGCGAAAATCGACTCGATTATCGTGAACGAAGCCAACGTGGCGGCCTCTCTTGAAGGTCGTGTCAACGAGATGATTCAGGTGATGGGAGGGGAGAAGCAGGTTGAGGAGTATTTCGGAAAGCCCATGCACAAGCTCCGTCAGGAGTGGGAGGCCATCCTCAGGGAACAGTCCCTTATGCAGCAGATGCAGCAGCAGGTTATGCAGGACATCCCCGCACTGACTCCGCGCGACATAGAGAAATATTACAACGAGACGCCTCAGGAGGATCTCCCTATGGTGAGTACTAAATACCGCATACGCCAGATTGGAGTCTATCCGGACAAGAAGGCCGCGGAACTTGCAGTTAGGGAGAAACTTCTTGAATTGAGGGAAAGAGTTATGGCCGGGGAGAAATTCGCCACTCTGGCCCGTCTCTATTCATACTCCGGCGATCCGGCCGCGCAGAGGGGAGGGGAATTGGGAATGGCTCCCAAAGCGACGTTCTGGCCCGTCTTCTCCGATGCTGCAATGGCTCTGAAGGAGGGGCAGGTTTCCCAGGTGGTCGAGACACCGGACGGTTTCCATATCATTCAGATGATAGAGAGGAACGGGGATATGTTCAATGCCCGTCACATCCTGCTGAAACCCCAATACACGGCGGAAGATCGTGAAAAGGGGTTCAAGAAGCTGGATTCTCTCAGGAACCTGATAGTCAGGGACAGTATGAAGTTCGAGGATGCTGCCAGATACTACTCGGAGGAGAAGAAGAGTGCAACGAGCGGAGGCCTTATGGCCGATGAATACACAGGCTCCTCCTATTTCGAGAAGGACCAGATAAAGCCTGCCGACTATGCTGTTCTGAAAGACATGCAGGTGGGAGATGTCTCCGAACCGTTTGAGTCTCTGGACAATGAGGGTCGTAACGGCAACACCATCTACAAGATTCTCTATCTTGATAAAATACTGCCTTCCCACGTGGCCAACTATCAGGATGACTTCAATGCGCTTTCGGAGGAACTGAACAGGAAGAATTCCCAGTTGTCGATAGACAAGTTCATAGAGGAGAAGCAGAAGGTGACCTATATCGTCCTTGATCCCTTCTTCGACGGGTGTACCTTCAAGTATCCCGGGTGGGGGAAACAGTAATTTATGAAAAATCTTCTCAGATTCGCCGCTCTCTGTCTGTCAGCATTGCTCACTACATTCACGGCCTTCTCCCAGGATGCGTCGGAGGAGGATACCTTTCACCTTGTGGAGGCTGATCAGGCACAGCAGGAGCAGATAGGAAGAATTACCATCCGCAGAGTCTGGGGGAACGCCAAGTTTCTGCACAACAACACTTTTCTTCTTTGCGACTCCGCATCCTGGAACGTTGAGGGGAAGATAATCGACGCTTATGGCAACGTCAGGATACTTCAGGGTAACACAACCCTGTGCAGTGACAATATGACCTATTACATCGACAGGGATCTTGCAAAGTTCAGGGGTTCTCTCGTGGAACTCTTTGACAAGGAGGGCAACACTCTCCGGACCGAGAGTCTTGACTACAACACAAAGGACAGTCTGGCCACCTTTATGAACGGGGGAGCCTTGAGGGATACGTCCGGAAACGTTATGGAGAGCCGGCAGGGAACCTACGACTCGAAAACGAAGACCTTCACTTTCGAGAGAAAGGTGGAGATGTTTGTCGATTCCATAAAAATCAAGACCTCCAGGATGAATTACGTGGCCGACATCGCCAAGGCGTTCTTCGGGAAGGATACTTATATGTGGAAAGGGACGGGTTTCCTCAAGGCGGACAACGGAAGTTACGACCGCAACAGCACGGTAGCCTGGTTTGCGGACAAGGTCTATATGAATGACCCCACCTACGAGGCCTGGACGGAGGAGATTTTCTATTACCAGCCGACAGGGGTGGTCCATATGTTCAAGGAGAGCCAGATAAGGGACACGACTCACAGTTCCTACTATCTTGCGGACAATATTCTGTACGAGCCTGTTGGAGACACTTCCGATTTGTGGAGGGACAGGGTGATTCTTACCGACAATCCTGCGATTGTCTATTGCGGTGAGAACGAGAACAAAAGGCCGGACACTCTCTATATGCGTGGAGACAGCATCAAGGTATTTGCGATGCGGAAGTGCGATTTTGCCGAAGAGGAGTTCAAGGATGCTGAGCAGCGTATTGCAGATATGGAATACGATGCTCTGGCCAAGTCCCGCGCGGAGATGGCCAAGGTCAGGGAGGAGGAGAGAATAAAGAAGATGCAGGAGGCGGGCCTGATGCCCGGTGACGAGGCTCTTGCCTATATGGAGAAGCAGAAGGCGGACAGTCTTGCCTTGCAGGGGCTGGACAGTGCGGCAGTGGATTCTCTCGCCGCTCTTTTGGATACTACGGCTCTGTCGGTTCCCGACACGACCGTGGCTGCTCTTCCGGACACCTCTGCGGCTGCTGTCCCTGATACACTTGCGATTAAAGATACCACCCTGATAAGGGTGATAACCGCCTATAAGAACGTAAAGGCTTTCCGTTCTGACGTTCAGGCAGCTTGCGACTCAATGATTTTCACGGAGATAGATTCCGTGGCGCGACTCCACGGGGCTCCTGTGCTCTGGAATGAAATCAAGAACCAGCTCACTTCCGAAGTGATGCATCTGATGCTCAAGAACGGTAATCTCTACAGGGGAAGTATGGTTACCGATGCCTGGGTCATCTCTCAGGAGGACAGCACCCATTTCCACCAGATCAAGAGCACGGAGATGCTTGGCTATTTCTATGAGAATCAGCTTTACAGGTATGATGCCTTGGGCGGAGTGAATGCCGTTTTCTATATGGCGGAAAAGGCAAAGCTCACTACGGTCAACATCAAGGAGGCGAAGTCGATGACGGCTCTTATCAAGGATGGCAATGCAAAGAGGATGCTTTATGTGGAAAGCATAAAGAGTGACGCCTATCCTATCGGAGACCTTGTCATGGAGAAACAGAGGCTCAAGGGCTTCAAATGGCGCGGTGAGGAGCGTCCGGTTGATCGCTTCGTCATCACGAATCAGCCTCTGCACGGGACCGAGAGGGAGATATACAGCAAACAGCAACCCCCCAAGTACGATCTGGTCAACAAGTATTTTGAAAACTGTATGGACCCCCGACCCAATCCTGAAGAGACTGTAGCCGGGAATCCATAATCTTTATTTGAATTTTGCGAAGAAATCGTTGCCTTTGTCATCCACAAGGATGAAGGCGGGGAAATCTTCGACGCGAATCTTCCAGATAGCCTCCATTCCGAGTTCAGGATATTCCACGCACTCTATGCTCTTGATATTGTTCTGAGCGAGAATTGCGGCCGGACCTCCGATGGAACCGAGATAGAAACCGCCGTGCTTCTTGCAGGCGTCGGTGACTGCCTGGCTGCGGTTGCCCTTGGCAAGCATTATCAGGCTGCCGCCATTATCCTGAAACTCATCGACGTAAGGGTCCATACGGCCTGCCGTTGTCGGACCCATGGAACCACAGGCCATCCCTGCCGGAGTCTTGGCGGGACCTGCGTAATAAATCGGATGCTCCTTCATATACTGGGGCATTCCCTCACCGGCATCAAGACGGGCCTTGAGCTTCGCGTGGGCGATGTCACGACCTACTATGATGGTGCCGTTGAGACTCAGACGGGTGCCGATGGGATATTTGGTGAGAATCTTGCAGACCTCGCTCATAGGCTGGTCCAGATTGATTTTCACGGCATTGCCCTCACCGGCCTGACGCAAAGCCTCCGGTATCCAGCGGGAAGGGTTGTCATCCAGTTTTTCAATCCAGACACCGTCAGCGTTGATCTTGCACTTGACGTTGCGGTCGGCGGAGCAGCTTACTCCCAATCCGATGGGGCAGCTGGCACCGTGGCGGGGCAGACGGATAATCCTCACGTCGTGAGCCATATATTTGCCCCCGAACTGAGCGCCGAGGCCAATCTTGTGAGCCTCCTTAAGAACCTGCTTCTCAAGTTCGACGTCACGGAAAGCGCGGCCCGTCTCATCTCCGGTTGTAGGGAGAGTGTCATAATACTTGCAGGAGGCCAGCTTTACTGTGAGAAGGTTCCTTTCGGCAGATGTGCCGCCTATCACGAAAGCGATATGGTAGGGAGGGCAGGCCGCCGTACCGAGACTCTTCATCTTCTCCACAAGGAAAGGAATCAGAGTGCCGGGATTCTGGATACGGGCCTTCGTCTCCTGATAGAGATAACTCTTGTTCGCGCTTCCGCCGCCCTTTGTCACGCAGAGGAAGCGGTATTCCATACCTTCGGTCGCCTCTATATCAATCTGAGCGGGGAGATTGCACTTCGTGTTGACCTCATTGTACATATCGAGAGGCGCATTCTGGCTGTATCTCAGATTCTCCTCCGTATAGGTCTTGTAAACGCCTTTCGAGAGAGCCTCCTCGTCGCAGAATCCTGTCCATACCTGCTGACCCTTCTCTCCGTGAATGATTGCAGTGCCTGTGTCCTGACAGAAAGGAAGGCGGCCCTTGCAGGCGACCTCGGCATTGCGGAGCATCGTCAGCGCGACGTATTTGTCGTTGTCGGAAGCCTCAGGATCACTCAAAACCTTTGCAACCTGTTCGTTGTGAGCAGGGCGAAGCATAAATGACACATCCCTGAAAGCCGTGTTGGCCATAACGGTCAGCGCTTCGGGTTTGATTTTAAGCATAGGTTTCCCCTCAAAATCCCCGAGAGAGACAAACTCCTCCGAACCGGGAATCCTGTAATACTCGGTTGTATCCTCACCGAGCTGAAACATAGGAGCATACTTGAATTCCATTGTTTACTTTCCTCCGTTTTCCATTAGATATATTTTCATAAATTCATTCAAATCGCCGTCAAGGACACTCTGGGTGTCGGAAGTCTCGTACCCGGTACGAAGGTCCTTGACCATCTTGTAGGGGTGCAGCACGTATGACCTTATCTGCGAGCCCCATTCTATCTTTTTCTTCTGCCCCTCAAGTTCGGCCTGCTTTTCCTGACGTTTCTTCAGTTCAAGGTCATACAGATGTGACTTGAGGATTCTCAAGGCATTCTGCCTGTTGTCCAGTTGGCTGCGGGTCTCGGTGTTCTCCACGACAATGCCGGTGGGAATGTGCTTCACCCGGACTCCGGTCTCCACCTTGTTGACGTTCTGCCCGCCCGCCCCGGAGGAACGGTAAGTGTCCCATTCGAGGTCTGCGGGATTTATCTCTATTTCAATCGTGTCATCCACAAGGGGATAGACGAATACTGAGGAGAAGGTGGTCTGTCGCTTGCCCTGTGCGTTGAAGGGAGAGATTCTTACAAGGCGGTGAACCCCGTTCTCGGCCTTGAGATAGCCGTAGGCGTATGCCCCCTCGAACTCGATGGTGACAGACTTGATACCCGCGTCCTCCCCTTCGAGTATATCGGAGGTATGGACCTTGTATCCGTTACGTTCGCCATAGCGGACATACATTCTCATAAGCATAGCAGACCAGTCGTTGGCCTCCGTACCACCCGCTCCCGAATTAATCTTTAGAATCGCTCCAAGCTCGTCGCCCTCCCCTGACAGCATATTCCTCAGTTCAAGGGCATCGACCTTGGCGCATAACGATTTGTAGGCGGCATCGATGTCATCCGAAGCATCTTCGCCGAATTCCAGCAAAGTCTCGAGGTCAGCGTAGAGGGAGGAGACGGCATCGAACCCCTCCACCCAGAACTTGACGGCGGAGACCTCCTTCATAAAACTTTCGGCGGTCTTCGGGTCGTTCCAGAAATCGGGGGCGAGAGTGCGCTCCTGCTTGGTTGTCAGATCAGTTCGCTTCGCAGGGATGTCAAAGACACCTCCCCAACGTCTCAATCCGCTGTTTCAAACTTTTAATCTCTTCTGAGGTTATCATAATATTCCTTTATTTGTGCATATTCATATCCCCGTCCGAGGGCGTACCGGAACAGTTTGACCCTTTTTACAGTCTCGTCGCTCTCTCCCGCCAGCGCTCTCCATTTCGCGGAGAGAAGGGCCGAAAGTTTTTTCTGCGCGGCCTGAGGCTCTATCTCCTGAAGAGCCGCCTCGATGACAGGGGTTTCTATACCTTTGACTGACAAAGCTACTTTAATTTTGGCACATCCCCAACCGGAAAGGGAACTTTTATCTCTCGCGAATGCGGTGGCATATCTCATCTCATTGATATATCCGTCTTTACAGAGCTTCTCAAGAATCTCGTCACACCACGAAGGATTCACTCCGGCCACCTTCGAGCGGATATCGCTCCTGCAGTGCTCCGAAACGGAGCACAACCGCATCATCCTCTCCAGCATCGCCTGTTTTTCCATCTTCTTAAAGATAAAGGCCTACCCCGGCCCAGAAGCCGATGCGATTTGTAAGATTGGACCAGTTGACTTTGAAGGAGAGAGGCCCGATAAAGGAGTTATAGGAATATCCGAGGCTTGCGCCGAAAGTGGCGCGTCCGCCGGAGGTGCCGCTGAACCCGGAGGTGTCAAAGGCATAAGCTCCCGATGCAGTGAGATAGTGCTTCTGTCCGAACTGTGCCCTGGCATCGAGTGTTGCGCTTGTCAGTACGTTACCGAACGAATTGACGTGATTGAAACCAGTGAAGGTGAATTGTCGGTCGAAATAGCGCCCGGCCTGAGTCCCTCCCATCCGGTTGCCGTAGAACAGGGGAATCTCTCCGCTATCGGAAATCAGGCTTCGGTGGTCAACGGAAGCTATGAGAGCGAATCTCTGCCCCAGAGGGATGACGCCGCTGAACCGGATGCTGAATTCTCCGAAGGTATCGGAAGAACTCATAACCGCAGGGAAGAGACCGCCATCTACGCTGAAACTGACCCCTCTCCGGGGGAAGCAGGGGTGGTCCCTGTTGTCGAACTCCACTCCGGCAAAGAGGTTCAGATATCTGCTCCAGCCGCCCGCAAAGAACATCTGAGTCCGGGCTCCTGCCTTGACTTCCAGGTTTTTCCGTCCGTCATAACCCAGAAAGGCTTCGAAAGAGTGCTCCCTGAACTTGCAGGTCAGGACGTCCTCCTGATTGAAAAGATTGGAATTTGTATTTCTGAAACCGTAGCCGACTCCGAGACCGAAACCGGAGGTAAAGTCATATCTGTACTCCGCTCCCGCCTGAAGATTCCAGGCCAGTTTTGCGGAGATGTTGAGCTTGTGCCCCTTGCTGGAATTGCCGCCAAGTGCGGCATCAATCCGTGCGGCGACTATCTCCTCGGTATCGAAATATCCGCCAAGGGCAAGATATGAACCCTTTTCGGGGGAGATCGGGACGCGGCTTCCCGACCGCTCTCCCACCGCCGCACCGCCGAATATGGTACCTCTTTCCGGAAGAGGTTCGGATGGCTGGAGTTCCATCAATTTGGGCAGAGCCTCCCTTGCAGCCTTCTCTCCGTTGTCTATGAGTTTCCTTATGCACTCCTTGCTGAAACTCATCACGTTCATATCCTCTATGCTCGGACCGATGAATATGTCCGTACCTGCTATGTTTTCAGCGGTCTTGGGCCTGATATACATCTCGAGCCACTCCCCTCCGAGAGTTGCAATATCTTCTATTTCAGGTTTTTCCTTATGCTCGGGTTCCCCAACTTTCACACCGATGACAATGTCGGCTCCCATTGCCCGGGCAATGTCAACCGGATAGTTGTTGAGCATACCTCCATCGACAAGCACCATTCCGTCCCTGCGGACAGGCTCGAAAAAAAGAGGGATAGACATAGATGCGCGGATGGCTTCTATCAAATTTCCGCTATGATGGACAACTTCTTTCTTGCTGACAAGATCGACCGATACGCAGGCGAAAGGGATGGGCATCTCATTGAAGTCCAAGGAGTCAGGGATTCCGGGAAGCAACTGCTCGAAAAGAGCCTCAACTTCAGAACCCCTCACAAGGCCGGACGGAAAGGCGGAGGCAGGGCTTTCCCCGCAAGGCTTGCCGAAAGGAATCTTGAGAAGATATTGCTCATCGACAAGGCCTCCGTCCAGGATTATCCTGTTCCAGTCCTGAATCATCATCAGGGAATCCATCTGAGACCCGGTGTAACCTGCACAATAGAGGCCTCCAACAATGGCTCCCATACTCGCGCCGACAACCATATCCACGGGTATGCCGTTCTCTTCAAGGACTTTTATCACACCAACGTGAGCGGCCCCCTTCGCTCCTCCACCGCTTAGGACAAGAGCCACCTTCGGCCTTCCGGTGACGGAGAGGCAGACGGTCAGGAGAAGAAGCGACGTTGTGGCGAATCTTTTCATTTCAGAAACTGTAACCCATTGAGAAATAGACTCCGAAGGTCCTGTCAAGGTCAGACCAGTGCCCGGTCAGTGCAATCGGTCCGAGGAACGTGTCTATGGAATATTTGAGCCCCAGACCGCTATATCCCGGCTGGTCGAGAGCCTGACCCGGCCCCGGCCCCTGAAACATATAGTTCGCCATAGCGGTAACGTAATGGTTTCCGAATATGTTGACATCGCAATCCAGCCGGAATATGCCGACAAAATCTCCCATCTGGTAGAGATTGTTCGTACCGATGAAGGGCAGATGGCTTGATACGTATCTGCCAGATTCATGGCCGCCCACCAGATTGTAGTCCCGGCCTCCTTTCGGGTTGTTATATACATACCGGGAATAAAGATGGGGTGTCAGCGTAACTCTTTTTCCGAGAGGAATATGTCCCTTGATATTGAATCTGAAGTCGAATTCACCGGAAAGAGACCCTCTCTCGCTGTTCTTGCCGAAGATGTCGTATGCGGTGCTCAGATGCATATTGATACCCCGCGTGGCGAAATAGCTTCGGTCGCGGTTGTCCAGGTCAAGTGAGAGAAAGGCGGCCATAAAACTCTCTCTGAAAGGCTTTTCCCCGATTGATGAGTATCCGGAGTTTTCCGGGTCGTTCACGATGGAGGTCATACTGTTGAAGTCCCCTCTCACTCCGATATGCAGGTCGTGGAGAAGCCCCTTTTTCTGGAGAAAGATTTCGGCCCTGTTGTAATAGATGGAGTAGGAGGCATATCGGACATTTGTCCCTGACTCATAGAGTTGAGTGTCGCTGTATCGGAAGTAATATGCCGCGTTCAACTGCCATTTCGGGTTGAAGGCATAGCCTCCCACGGCAATCACGTACGGATTGGCCCCCAGTTTTCCTGTAATGTCGGCTTTCCACCCATAGATGCGGTGGCGGTTGAAACTCATATTCAGAAGAATCTCCGCCATCACCTCCGAGTCGAACCTGAAACCTATGCCGAACTGGTGAATCCTCTCGGGGGTGAGGTTTATCTTGAAGACATAGCTGGAGTCATCCAAATCTCCCAAAAGGGAATAGCTCACCTTGGAGAAGGCTCTTGTGAGATAAATCCTCTCTATCTCACTTTCTATCTCCTGTCCGTCGGAGAAACGTCCGAGATGTTCCTTGCTGCCCTTCATCAGGATTGAGGCCTCCTTGGGGTCAACCCCTTCAACCGTGATTTGAGCTACTTTCACCGAATCACGCGTTATGTTGATGGCGTGGCCTTTCACCTCTCCGCTCGCGTTTTTGTTGTGAGCGCCGAATGAATGTTGTTTTCCGGCAAGCTCCCTGAGCGGGCCCATCACATCCTGGGCTGCTACGTAGCCCCTTTCGATAAGGGCGCCGATACTTTTCTCATCAAAGGAGAGCACCCCGAAGTCACTTGTGTTAGGGCAGATCAGTATGTCGGTGTCCGCTCTTCCCGCATCGAACTTGGGTCCGTTCATTATCGCAAGAGTGCTGGTCACCATATCCCCAAGATTCTCCACGGGCCCTACGCGGCCCCTCGTATATTTGTGCAGGTCGCTTCCTATCACTATGTCCGCCCCCATCTTCCGGGCAACATCTACCGGGAAGTTGTTGAGCATACCTCCATCGACAAGGAACATCCCGTCCTTCTCCACAGGGGAGAAATATCCCGGGATGGACATACTCGCGCGGATGGCGGTCACAAGGTCGCCTTCGTGAAAAACGTATTCCTCCTTGCTGTTCATATCGACCGCGACACAGGCGAAGGGAATGGGTAGGTCATTGAAGTCTATGTCACCCTGATAACCCACGCTCAACTGGGTCAGGAGGGACTGGACGTTCTGCCCCTCCACCAGGGCGTTGGGCAGATTGTTGAGAATATTGCTCACTCCGCTCCTTTTCGGCTTCAATGTCCTGATTCTTCCCTCCTTGTTGACCAAAGCATTTCTGAATGAGACCCTGTTCTTGAACGGGATTTTGATGAGCAGCTGGTCGCTTGACTTCTTGTCCTCAAAAAACGTCCTTCTTCTGGAGAAATTGTCCTGCATCAGATTTTCCCAATCCACATCTTCCATCACGGCACATATCTCAGAAGAGCTGTACCCGAGGGAATAGAGAGCGCCCATAATGGAGCCGATGCTGGTCCCGACAATGTAATCCACCGGAATGTCCAGCTCCTCAAGCATCTTGAATACACCGATGTGGGCCATGCCCTTGGCCCCGCCACCGCTGAGGACAAGTCCCACTTTCGGGCGGCCTGCGGTATCGGGCCTGTTGAGGGAAACGGCGACAGTCCCCTCCTGTCCGAACAGGAAATTGAAGCAGACAAACGTCGCAAACACTACGGCAATCAGTCTTTTCATCGCAAAGCCTCCTTTTTCAGGCCGCGTCCGGCAAGCAGTCCGCAGGCGGCCATTATGTCCTGTCCGCGGGAAGCCCGCAGGGTGGTGATGATACCGGCATTGTTCAGCCTTGCCTTGAACTGTTCGATTGTCCTCTCGTCAGAGGGCCTCAGCGCGATGTCGGGAATCGGATGGAATCGTATCAGATTAATCCTGCACCTGAGCCCCTTCAAGAGACGTATCAGGCCGTCGGCGTGACGCTTGGTGTCATTCACTCCGGCAAACATCGTATATTCGAAACTCACCCGCCTCTGCCCACTGAAATCATGCTGCTTCAGCATCCCCACCACTTTCAGTATATCAAATCCTCTCTGGACGGGCATCAGTGCCGCCCTCTCTTCGGGGAACGGATTATGAAGGCTCACCGCCAGATGGCATCTGCTTCCGTCAAGGAATTTCTTCAGGTTGGGGATGACCCCTATAGTGGAGAGGGTGATTCTCCCCGGACTCCACCCGAACCCCCAGTCGGAGGTAAGAATCTCCAGTGCGGCGCTGACGCTCTCCCAATTGTCAAGAGGCTCTCCCATTCCCATAAAGACGGCGTTGGTCAACTCGTCCGCCTCGTCAATGTCCATAAACTGCGAGATTATCTCCGCAGCGGAAAGCTGGCCGTGGAAGCCGCCCCTGCCGGTCATACAGAAGCTGCAGTTCATCTTGCAGCCGATCTGGGAGGAGACGCAAATCGTCGAACGGGAGGCAGGGCCGTCGGAGCCGTCCTCATACTGCGGTATCATCACCGTCTCGATGAATTTCCCATCCACAGCCGTGGGGAAAAGATATTTCTTTGTCCCGTCGGTGGAGACGAACCTTGCGGCGGGCTCGATATGGCCCGCAACATATTTCAAGGCAAGCTGCTCCCTGACAGCCTTCGAGAGGTTCGTCATCTCCTCAATGGAGCGTGCCTTCCTGTGGTAGAGCCACTGGGCAATCTGGGTTGCGGCATAGCGCGGCAACCTTTCGTCGGCAGCAAGTTTCTGAAGCTGTCCGAGCGTCATTCCTATCAGAGGCATTCTTCCTTCCATATCGGATACAAAATTAATATAAAGTGATGTGATTCCCATAAAATTGTGGTATATTTGCCGTAAGTATACAGGAAAAACCAGCGATTTACGAACAACCTAAACCTTAAGGAAATGGCAAAAGAATCAATTGAAAGCAACGGGAACGGCGCCGTCCGCAATCCTGAGAAACTCAAGGCCCTGCAGGCCACAATCGACAAGATCGAGAAGGATTTCGGCAAAGGCACCATAATGAAGATGGGGGATCAACCTTCCTTTGAAGTTTCAACAATCGCGACCGGTTCCATCGCGCTCGACCACGCTTTGGGAATCGGAGGCTATCCGCGCGGCAGGGTCATCGAAATCTACGGTCCCGAGTCCAGCGGAAAGACAACTCTTGCAATCCATGCCATCGCAGAGGCCCAGAAGCAGGGGGGTATCGCTGCGATTATCGACGCTGAGCACGCCTTCGACCGCACCTACGCCCGTAATCTCGGCGTTGACTGCGACACCCTGCTGATATCCCAGCCGGACAACGGGGAGCAGGCTCTTGAAATCGCCGACAACCTCATCCGCAGCGGGGCGGTGGATATCGTGGTCATCGACTCCGTAGCCGCCCTCACTCCTAAGGCTGAAATCGAAGGGGAGATGGGTGACAACAAAGTGGGTCTTCAGGCACGCCTGATGAGTCAGGCTCTCAGAAAGCTTACGGCAAATATCTCCAGGACCAACACCTGCTGCATATTCATCAACCAGCTTCGCGAAAAGATAGGTGTCCTCTTCGGAAATCCCGAAACGACAACGGGCGGCAACGCGCTGAAGTTCTACGCTTCCGTCCGTATCGACGTGCGTCGCATCACCCAGCTCAAGGACGGTGACGAGGCTCTGGGCAACAGGACCCGCGCGAAGATTGTCAAGAACAAGATGGCTCCCCCCTTCAAGAAGGCCGAGTTCGACATTGTCTTCGGAGAAGGTATCTCGCATATCGGTGAAATCGTGGATCTTGGTGTCGAGTTCGACGTAATCAGGAAGAGCGGTTCCTGGTTCAGCTACGGTGAGAGCAAGCTGGCGCAGGGCCGCGACGCGGTGACCAGCCTGCTCAAGGATAACCCCCAGCTTGCAGAGGAAATCGAGGCGCAGATAAGGGAGAAACTCAAGACAGTGAAAGACTGATGGGAAAGATAATTCTTACAGGCGACCGGCCCACCGGCCGCCTTCATATCGGGCATTACGTAGGCTCGCTGCGACGCCGCGTCGAACTGCAGAACAGCGGGGCCTTTGACAGAATCTTCATAATGATTGCCGACGCTCAGGCTCTGACCGACAACGCCGACAATCCGGAGAAAGTGCGTCAGAACATCATCGAAGTGGCTCTGGACTATATGTCCGCCGGCCTGGACCCTGAAAAGTGCATTCTTTTCATACAGTCGCAGGTGAGCGAGCTGACCGAACTGACCTTCTTCTACAACAACCTTGTCACGGTGCAGCGCCTTCAGCGCAACCCCACCGTGAAGGCCGAGATTCAGATGCGCGGTTTCAATGACAGCGAAGATGCCGACAACAAGGCGGGGACTCCCGTAGGTTTCTTCTGCTACCCTATCTCACAGGCAGCCGACATCACCGCCTTCAAGGCGACCACCGTCCCTGTCGGGGAAGATCAGGCCCCTATGATTGAGCAGACCCGCGAGATTGTCCGCAAGTTCAACTCCGTCTATGGCCCCACTCTCGTGGAGCCTGAAATCCTGCTTCCGGACAATGCGGCCTGCCTGCGTCTTCCGGGAACGGACGGAAAGGCGAAGATGAGCAAATCCCTCGGCAACTGCATCTATCTGTCCGACTCCGCGGAGGAGGTGACTGCAAAGGTAAAGGGTATGTTCACCGACCCTCTGCACCTTCAGGTATCCGACCCCGGCCATATCGAGGGGAACACCGTCTTCACATATCTGGATGCCTTCTGCAAGGACGAACATTTCGATATGTTCGGCGACTGTTTCCATGGGAAGAAAGTCAGTTTCGACTTCAAGAGCCTGGACGAGGTCAAGGCTCAGTATCAGGCCGGTGGCCTGGGCGATATGATGGTCAAGAACTTCCTGGCCGCAGTCCTGAACTCGACTCTGGAGCCCATCCGCACCCGCCGTCACGAACTGGAGAAGGATATTCCCTACGTCTATGAAGTGCTTCGCAAAGGTTCCGAAGAGGCCCGCGCCGTTGCGGCACAGACTCTCGCCGACGTGAAGAGCGCGATGCGCATCAACTATTTCGACGCCGGAGTCCTCGACGCCCTCATCCGCGAACAGTCGGAGAAATATCGATAACAGCTTTTTTCGTTACCCTATCGTGGCGCCGTTGGTGAGGGGTTCGGAGGGGGTGACAAAACGCATCTTCCCGTCGAGCTGCTTGGCCATCAGAATCATCCCCTGACTCTCAATGCCGCGTATCGTGCGGGGCTGGAGGTTGGCAAGGATGCATATCTGTTTTCCGACCATCTCTTCGGGGGTGTAGTATTCGGCGATTCCCGAAACGATGACCCTCTTGTCAAGACCGGTGTCGATGGTGAGTTTGAGAAGCTTGTCGGTCTTGGGAACACGTTCGGCCGCAAGAACGGTCGCCGTCCTGATGTCCATCTTCTCGAATTCGTCGAAGGTGCAGGAGCCCTTGGGGGCAGCAACTTTCGGTGCCGCCGCAGCTTCCGCCGCAAGACGGGCCTGACGGATTGCTTCGAGACGGTCGAGCTGCTTCTGAATCTCCTCGTCCTCAACCTTGGAGAAGAGCAGTTCGGCCTTGTTCAGTGTATGGCCTGCAGGAATAAGGTCCGTCCTGCTCAGGTCATCCCATCCGAAGGGCTTGACATTCAGTATCCCACAGAGTTTTTCCGTAGAGAATGGAGTGAACGGTGCGAAGGCGACCGCAAGATTTGCGCAGATTTGAAGCGCAGTATTGAGAATCGCCGCGGTGCGGTCAAGGTCAGTCTTTGCCACGGCCCACGGCTCCGTGTCAGTTAGATACTTGTTGCCCAGACGGGCCAGATTCATAGCCTCCTTGAGGGCCTCGCGGAACTTGAAGTTCTCGATGTTATCCTCGATTGCGGTGCGTATGCCGGCAATCTGGGAGAGGGTCTCGCCGTCAATCGGCTCACTCTTCACAGCCTCGGGCACGACTCCTCCGAAATACTTGTGTGTCAGAACCACAGCCCTGTTGACGAAATTGCCGAAAATCGCAACCAGTTCGCTGTTGTTCCTCGCCTGGAAATCCTTCCAGCTGAAGTCGTTGTCCTTGGTTTCGGGAGCGTTGGCGGTGAGGACGTAACGGAGAGTGTCCTGCTTCCCGGGGAAATCCTGCAAGTATTCGTGAAGCCATACAGCCCACCCCTTGGAAGTGGAAATTTTGTCTCCTTCCAGATTGAGGAATTCGTTCGCGGGGACGTTGTCGGGGAGGATGAAGCCGCCGTATGCCTTGAGCATTGCCGGGAAGACAATGCAGTGGAACACGATGTTGTCCTTTCCGATGAAATGTATCAGACGGGTGTCCGGGCTCTTCCACCATTTCTCCCAATCGTCCGGAAGAAGTTCCATTGTGTTGGAGATATATCCGATGGGGGCGTCGAACCAGACATAGAGAACCTTGCCTTCTGCTCCTTCAACCGGCACAGGCACTCCCCAGTCCAGGTCACGGCTCACGGCGCGGGGCTGAAGTCCGCCGTCCAGCCAGGATTTCACCTGTCCATATACGTTTGTCTTCCACTCCTTATGCCCTTCGAGAATCCATTCGCGAAGCCATCCTTCATACTGTTCCAGAGGGAGATACCAGTGCTTCGTCTTCTTCTTGACGGGCTTGGCTCCGCTGACTTTGGACTGTGGGTCGATGAGTTCCTCAGGGCTGAGGGTCGAGCCGCATTTCTCGCACTGGTCCCCGTATGCTCCGGGAGCGCCGCACTTGGGGCAGGTCCCCACAATGTAGCGGTCAGCCAGAAAGACTTTCGCCTCCGGGTCGTAGAACTGTTCGCTCTCCTTCTCCATAAACTTGCCCGCCTCGAACAGCTTGCGGAAGAATGCCGCAGCGCTCTTGTGGTGGACGTCGCTTGTGGTGCGGGAGTAGATGTCGAAATCAATCCCGAAATCGCGGAACGCGGTCTTGATGATGTTGTGGTACTTGTCAACTATATCCTGAGGAGAACACCCCTCCTTGCGGGCGGCCATTGTGACCGGAACTCCGTGCTCGTCGCTGCCGCATACGAAAAGGGTTTCGCGGCCGCGCATACGCAGGTATCTTACATAGATGTCGGCGGGAACATAGACTCCGGCAAGGTGTCCGATGTGGACGGGGCCGTTTGCATAGGGCAAGGCGCAGGTGATGAGGGTTCTTTTGCAGTTATTCATATCTTCGGGTTGATGATTGGACAGCCGCAAAGATAATAAATATCTCAAACCGCGGGTATTGAAAACTTTATTTTGACTTACGGGTTAATTTTCATACCTTTGACCCGAAAGCGTGTCTATCCTGCATTATTCATAGCCGCCACGATTTAACCTCGCTGTTGCCGTCCAAACGGCTCGGATTTCCTCGGAGCCACACGGATTTTCCGGTAAAAGCCGTTCAATGTGCCTGAAAGCAGCACTCGAAGGTGGGCGGAAAGCACAGGATTGCGTGATTTTTCAAGTGCGGAGCGCAGCAGTGCTTCCCCTGCTGGGTGGCCTGCTGGTATTAAGCGATCTTT